>DATLVQ010000781.1:0-16043 GCA_035577325.1 Bryobacteraceae bacterium
AGGATCGCGCCCGGATCGCGTAGCTCCGCCGCGCGAGGGCCGACTTTTTCGTGGCAATAAGGACAAACGCGATCGCTCGAGGTGATGAACGCCCGGCAATGCGGGCACATGCGTCGCTTATCCATGGTCAACCCATTGTACTGTCTGGTTTGAGCCAGTCTGCTACAATTTGAAAACCCGCATGCCAAAAAGCGAGCGCGAGTTGCGCCAGGACATCGTCGAAATCGGCCGCTTGGTGTATCAAAAAGGCTGGGTGGCCGCCAACGACGGCAACATCACCATCCGCCTGGACGACACGCGCATTCTCGCCACGCCCACAGGCATCAGCAAGGGAATGATGCAGCCGGACGACCTGATCATTGTGGACAACTGCGGAGGAAAAATCGACGGCCGCCGCGAGTGCACCTCAGAAATCATGATGCACTGCACCATCTACCGCATGCGGCCCGACGTGCACAGCGTGCTGCACGCGCATCCCCCAGTGGCCACCGGTTTCGCCACCGCCGGACGCCCCCTTGACCGCGCCCTGCTGCCTGAAGTGATCATCGGCCTCGGCTATGTGCCGCTCGCTGCATATGGACTACCAGGCACCCCGGAGCTCACCGAGCCCATGCTGCCCTTCATTCCCAAGTACGACGCCATCATGATGGGGAATCACGGCGCGGTCTGCTATGGCGCCGACGTCTACAAAGCGTTTTTCAATATGGAAACGGTGGAGCACTTCGCGCGCATCGCGCTGGTTGCCGAGCTGCTCGGCGGCGCCAAGGTGCTCCCGAAAACCGAAGTCGACAAGCTGCTCGATTCACGCACCCGCTACGGCGTCAAAACCCGCCCCGGCGCCTCACCCGATTGTCCCGTCGTTGCCGAGGATTTGAACCAGAACGGCAAAAAGCTTTCGTTCACGCGGGATCAACTGGTGGATTTGATCGACCATGTGCTGAAGTCGCACGGGCTGGTGTAGCAGGGGACCCGTGTAATATGGCTTGCGGCCCGCCTTAGAATGCAAAGCACTCGGAGCCAGGACTAGTATATGGCCGATTTCTCAACGTGTATGTGATATCAGTTCGCAGAGAACTACTGGTGTCGCCATGAGCCGGCGAAGTCGCTCCTTCACTTTGAGAGTTTTGCTTGCTGCCGCATTTGGTGCGGCATGCATTGCACTTGGACAAATAGATTCTCAGGACAATTCAAAGTCGGGGGCCGCAAGCCATCTCAGAATGATGGGGTTTTTGCTCGGTAAGAACACACTCGCCGACGTTCAGGCAAAGCTGGGAAAGTCAGCGGCCATAAAGTGTTCACACCAAGAGGAAGCCAGCAAAGAAGTATGCTACGTTTCCGCAGGTACGGACCAGACAAAAGTGGTTTTTGAAGCAGGCTTCTCTGGAGGGTGGAAGGAACTGGATGGCTACAAGGTTATCGCAGGCAGTCTTGAGCGACGCTGCTATCGTCAGTGTCCGAGAACGGCTCAGGTGACCAGCGATGTACAGACGGAGGGCGGATTAGAGCTGGGATTGACTCGCGAGCACCTGATGACCCTATTGGGTACTCCAAAGGGAATCCGAGGCAACACGCTCAGTTTTCAGTGGCAATCGCGCCAGGCGATGACTAAGGAACAGATCAAAGCCGAGAGGAAAACCTTCAAATCGCCCGTGACCGATGCATACTACGACGTCCAAGACACCATCGAGGTTACTCTCGCAAATTCGAAAGTGGTGGAATTCGACGTTCATCACATCGTTACCTATTGAGGTATGACAAAACTATAGTCCTGGATGTTAGCGGTTCATTTGCGAAGATCCGATCTTAGACGCCGCCAGGACCAGGCTGCTCGGTTGCCAGTTCGCCTCGCCTCCTCCGCCGCACCAGCAGAACCGCCAGTGCCGTCCCCAGCCCGAATTTCAACAGCTCACGCGCCGAATCCCGCCTTCGGTAACTTCAAAACACGATGGAGCGGCGCCAAGGTGCTCCCGAAAACGGAAGCGACGAGCTGCTCGACTCACGCACCCGCTACGGCGTCAAAACCCGCCCCGGCGCCTCACCCGATTGTCCCGTCATCGCCGAGGATTTGAACCAGAACGGCAAAAAGCTTTCGTTCACGCGGGACCAGCTGGTGGATTTGATCGACCCGGTGCTGAAGTCGCACGGGCTGGTGTAGTCGCAGACTTTAGACCATTTCAAACGCCGCGCAATCATCCAGCCGCACTCGGTTTCACCGCTGTCATGATGACCAGTGGGGGCCTCTCGTGGGATCGGACCTGTTCGAAGCCGGCGCGAGTCGCATATGTCATCAGTTCCGAGGCGGTCGAGAACCGGGTCATGTACGGCGGCTGCTCTGCGTTCAGGTACTTCGCTACCAAGCCGAGGAATGAAGCCCAGCCCTGGTCCGATTCGAGGTCGATATTGTCGATGAAGATTCTGCCGCCGACACGCAGCACCCGGAACGCTTCCTGCACATACCGCCAACGGTCCAGTTCATCCAAGTGGGCCAGCGTGTCCCAGGTTTCGGCATATTGCCGGCGATGAAGATGTCCCAACGTTGGGCCATATGGCGGCACCCTGAAGGCACGGGTCGTGTATCCCCAAACGAAGGCCGTAACCACCACCCCCGCGGCCGCCGCGGTTACGATGAGCCAATGCGATTGGAGCAGAATCGTAGCTGCGAGTGCCGCGCAGCAGGCGATGGTCGCAGCCGCGGCCAGCCACAGATTCTTGCGAAGCGCAGCGGCCGTGCGCTGGCGCAGTGTCGAGTAGCCGTTCTCGATGGAAGAGGGCACGTCGTCAACAGTCTATGGCAGCGCTTGTCGAAAGAGCAAAGTGCGCGGATGTAAATTTCGGCGTGGCAGTGTCGCGGTCCGAGCTTTAAAACGCACGTACACTGATCAGCAGTGCCGTCGCTTACGGAACTGAGAGTCAGCGGTTCAAGACAAATGGCTCGAGTTACCAGTGAACAAGCCCAACAACAAAAGTAGCCACAAACAACACAACATTCGCGAAACTTGGCCTTCTTTTTCGTGCGATGAGAAAGACCACGCACAGTACCGCCGCAAGTGGGTACGCCCCCATCCGCATAGGGGATGTCTCAATTCTGAAGTCGCGGCTGCTTGAGCTCATTGCGCGTGCAGCAAGAAAACCAGATAAGGCTACAACAAGCGTTTCCAAGCTTGCGCGTACGAAAGGAAAACGCCTAGCCTCATTGCGTGCGTTCTCTCCTCCAGGTCCCGCATCTACGACACCCAATTTCGACCAGTCAGTGACAAAGTAGATCCGACCCCATGGAAATACAAATCGGCGGAGCTGCAATACACCGATTCCGTCTAGGAAGGAGTGAGTGGTTCTCATAACCTCTTCCTTGGGTACATCAATGGAATTCCAGAGCGTTTTCACCATTATGCGGTGACCATCATCCCGGACCTCGGCAAGCGTGCTCATGAAAATGACTGTCAGCAACATGGGCAAGGCAAGCACCCAGTACACAAGCGGCATGCCGCGAACGAACAAGCACACCCAAGCGCCGAGCCCCAGAGGCATCCACACTCTCACAACAGACGGCGATGCAGACATCCTCATAGTTCCCCCAGCATGGCGGCTCCATCAATTGTGACAAATCGGTACGACGATTGTGTTGGTTGCTGCCCCGGCACCTGCTCGGCCTCCTAAACCGCCGCCAAGTGTGAAGTTGACTTGATATGGGAAACCGCCCCCGATTGAAAGGGAGGCGTCTGCTCCAATTCCAATACCAGCAGCAAGACTAGCGGAAGCATCTATTCCGGGTCCTTCCAACTGCGAGGGATCACTAGCATTCGAGAGACCGAACTGCGAACCACCCAAGAATCCAGCACCCTTAGTCGATGGCGTAAGCCACACGTAGGTGCTGCCAGCACCTGTAATAGCTGCTGGCAAAGCGTGTGTAATTACATAGGCCGCAGCTCCGCTAGGACTGACAGCAATCTGCACGGAACCACTCCCGTAAAGGCCCAATCCCTTACCGAAGCCCGCTCCGCCAGAAATACCAAGACCGGTCAAGACGGTCATGTTCAAAAATCTGGCTGTAGCCGCTTGGACAGGAATCACTGCTCCTTGGACCTTGGTTGGTTGCTTACACCGATTGTTTGGAGACGAAGGCTGCTCACCCACACCTTTGCCACCTGGGCCCCCGCCAGTCCCTGGTCCGCCACCCCCAGAGTTGGGTCGATTACCGTAACCATAGTACCAGGCGAAGTAAATTTGGTAGAGAAACGAGTCGCTGCCCCCCGGCGCGACGGCAGTGCTGGTATCTGTGCACGGCAGAGGTACACCGGGGCCACAGGCCGGATAGAGACCACTTGGATCGATCAGCGCGAGCGGGTTATTCCTCACGTAAGCATACCGGTTCAACGTCTGCGGATTCGTGATGTCCACGGCCGCCAGCCCTGCCGGGTCGGGTGAGATCCAGCGCCCCTGCGTCGGGTGGTATTCCCGCGCCGCGAAATCGTACAGGTCAGGCGCCTTGTCGTGAGGCGCCACACCCGTGAAGGTGGAATCGAACAGGCTTGTCGAAACATACTGCTCTCCAAAAGGCGCAAACGCCACATCGTGGGTCACACTGCGATTCAGGGCATCGCTGGCGAGCCGCGATGTGCCTAGCCAGTCAGGGTGCGGGTATTCCGTGGGAAGGCCTTGCCCAAGAGCATAGCGCGCGCGCACTCCGCCCGGCAGCGGTAACCGCGCCCCCTGGAAAGTTTGGCCGTTCATGAGCGCCAGCCAACGGCTATTGCCTTGGGGCGGAGTCTACAAACACACACTCCCCGCCTGGCCCACAGCGAGTTCACTTCTCCTCCTCCTTCGCACCAACAAAACTGCGAGCACCGTTCCTAGTCCGAACTTGACCAGCTCGCACGCCGAGTACGCGCCATGAAATGTCCAGAAGCGCGCCCGCTCCGGTGACGGCGTGCCCGGCGCGACAAAATCGATGGTGCGCCCCAGCCGTGTAATCTCCGGCGTCAGGTAAAAATGCATCACGAGCACCAAACCCAGTATGAGCAGCTCGAGCAGCAGCATCAAGCGCTTCGGCTGGGACCCGAATAGCAGAACGAGAAACAGCAGCATGCCCAGCACGATCTGCGCGCGCTCCCAGTTATCAAAGTACAAGCGGTTCAGTTCCGACGCCTGGTAACGCAGAAACACGCGCGCCAAGTCGTGTCCGCCCATGGCCTGAATGCGTTCCGCGATCTGTGGAGGCGGCGCGGCGAGAAGACGGTCGACCGACCGAAAATTCTGCGTCGCCACCATGTCCATGAACACGCACCCGGCCAGCCAAACCCCGAGCAGCAATGCGGCAAAACGGCGGAAGTGCATTTGTGGCGATTGTAGCGCTCTTACTTCAGCCGCGCGGGCTTGAGCGTCCATGCCTGCAGCCGGGCGAGCTCCAACAACTGCGGCGCGCTGAAACCTTCGGGATGGATCGGCCAACTGAATGTGCCCGTGGCATCGGTGGACACGTACTTCTCCATCTCCAGATTCCCTTTGCGCACCATGACTGCTGCGGATGCGCCGTCGTCGGCCGCGAGCGTAGCCGCGAAATCCACGAGCGACAGCTTCTCCGAACCAATCCAAACATCCGCGGGCAGCCGCCGGTTCATGCGGATCGTGCCTGCCATATCGACCTTGGCTCGCTCGAATGCGGGCCGCCCAATCGTTCCGGAATGGTAGGTCGATTCGCCGCGCGCCACCGGACCTTCCACCGCGCCGGGCTCCATTCCGAGCAGCGCTTGCAGCATCTCGGCCGCCGAGAGCGCGCCATCTTCGGTCGCCAGAAATGTCTGCCGTTCCGCCATATGCCGCGCGATACGCGCCCGATCGTTCACGCGCACCGCCGGGCTTCCATAGAGCATCGGCAAGTCGCGCGCGGTGACGAATCGCACGCCCGCCCGCGCCTTGGCGTGCTCCACGTAGCGCAACAGGATCCTGTAACAGCGCTCCGAGTCCTCTGCCGTGCGTCGCGGCGGTTTTTTCCAGTCGCTCCGTTCCGGATTCGCACCCTTCGCAAAATTCAAGTCCCAGAATGCACTCGTCACGAACTCGGTGGGATGAAAGTAAGTGCTGATGACGCCGCCCCCGCGTGCTTCCAGCGCTTCCGCCGCGCGGTCGAATTTTTCGAACGTCTGGGGTAGCAGGTTCTCGTCATTCAGCGCGGGCCGGATCAGGTTGCCCCCCATGCGGAACACATGCAGCATGCCGCCCAGCCAGAAAGGCTGCTCGTCCACGCCCACCTGCTCGCCTTCGTCCAGATACACGGGAATTCCCAGGCGCAACAGCGCGCGGTAACTCTGCGGCCCCCATGAGCTGCCCGGCTGTCCATAGCAGCTTGGCGTCACGCCGAAAATGCGCTTGATGTCGTCCACGCCCGGCCGCTCGCGCCGCTCGAACTCCGCCGCCCCGGCCAGCCAGTCCATGCCGCGCAGATATAGCGCCGGCGTCGGCTGCATGCTGTGGAAGTTGGAGTGATAGCCGATATCGTGCTGCGCCAGCGCCCGGATCACGTCCCGTCGTCCGCGCGATTCCAGCACGCGCGCCTTCTCGCCCACCACTTTAAATGTGGCCCGCACGCCCGCTTTCTCGAGATCGGTCGCAATGCGCAGCGCTGCATCGTCCGCCGCGGGCTCGATATAGTCTTCCGTGTCGAACCACAGCACAATGTAAACGGGGCCTTTCGCCGCAAGCGCAAGGGCAGTCAGAAAAATTGCCAGTAGTAGTCGAAGCATCCTGCTTAGATTAGCGCAGCGGCATATCATGACTAAATGCGCTTGTGGCTGGCCGCCGTCGCTGCTCACTTCGGAGGACTCCTCTGCGCTTGGCAGACATCGCCGGGGCCGGACAAGATGTTGCTACACATTCAACAGCAAATTGAGGAAAATCTGGCGCGCATGCCCAATTACACTTGCGTGGAAACCATGGAGCGCTTCGGTCGCCAGCGTGACGCGCGCGAGTTTGAGACCATCGATCGCCTCTACCTGGAAGTGGCCGAATCCGGCGGCAAGGAATTGTTTTCCCGCGCCGGGGCGCAGCGATTTGAAGAGAAGCATCCCTCTGAGTTCGCCAGCTGGGGAGCGGTGGGCAATGGCGAATTTTCCGGTTATGAGCGCAGCGTTTTCCTGAGCGGCCGCGCCGCTTTCCATTACATCGGCAAGGAAGACTGCGAAGGCCGAGCCGCCATCCGATATGACTATGCGGTTTCAGCCGCTGACAGCGGTTTCAAGGTGGTTCACTTTGATAAATCGGCAATTGTTGCATTTCACGGTTCATTCTGGGCCGATCCGGCTTCACTCGATCTGATCCGGCTGGACGTGATTGCGGACCAGATTCCTCGCGAGCTGGATATGGACATCCTCTCGAGCCGGATCGACTATGCCAGATTCCACATTGGCGAGGCCGATTTCCTCCTCGCACAAAGCTCAAAGCTCTCGCTGACGCACTTCACCGGGCGGGAGCAAAGGAATCGGACGGAATTCACGCATTGCCGGCAGTACGCAGGCTCGGCCACCATTTCGTTTGAGGACTCTCCGGCCTTGGGTGCCGCCTCCTCATCTTCGGAGCTGGTCATCCCGCCGGACCTCCGTGTTCACATTGATCTTTCGAAGTCTATTGAGTTGACGGCAGCAAGAGTCGGCGACGCTCTGTCGGGTACGGTGACTGCCCCCGTTCTGGCAAACGGCCGTCGCATCATCCCGGCCGGCGCCGAAGTCGTCGGCCGTCTTCGCGGCATACGCCGATCGGATAAGCGTGATGAACTCACGCTGGAGTTTTCCGAGGTTCGCTTCCCCGGAGGCGACGCCCGTTTCTTCGCTGGGATGGAGCGCGTCCACCTGCGCCGCGGCAGCGCAAAGATAGTCGATTCGTCAGCCCTGCCCGGTGTCGCCGTGGTATCGATCGGGCACGCTTCCGTGTTGCCCGAGCATGCGCTGCAAATGACGTGGAGGACCGTGAAAATTGGCGAGCAGTGAGGTGTGAAGCCGGGCGTTCGAAAGTTGAATTCCTGCCTCGTCCCGCGTATTCGCGGCGCCGTGAGCGCTACTGCGTCGACAGTCTTAGATCCCCGCTCCGCCCGTAAATGGCTTGGGCATGGGGCGGATGTAACCGCGGTCTTCGAGCGTGCGGCAAATCTGTTCCGCGGCGTGCTCGGGATCGTCCGGTAGGTTTATCGCGCGCGCTGCGAAGAAGCGGTCGTTGCCCACGGCTTGTTTCATGGCCTCGCGCGCACCCGCGTCGTCCTCCGCGATCATGCAGATCGAGATCAATCCCGCATCGATCGAAGCCTGCGCGATGGCGGCGACGCCCGTCCCTTGCAGCACGTGCACCAGGCAGCCCCGGTCGAAAAGCTTGCGTTCGAGCGCATAGGCCAGATTTTCGGTCGATTCCAGCCAGATCGCGACCGGCCGATGTCCCGCTCGGATGTAGCGCTCGGCCGGAGTTACGCGGCTCGACTCAGACTCGGTCGCGATGGGCAACCCGTCGGCGAACGCCATCTCGCCCGGCACGCGGCCCGTGATCATCCCGGCAGCCACCGTTTCATTGGTTAGGGGATCGATCAGGATGAATGCGCCGGTCGCGCGGTTTTCAGAGTAGGCGTCGAAAAACAGTGGCCGCTTGGTCTCGATGAGCACGCCGCCGATTTCATTGAATCCGAGGCGCCCCACAATCTCGTGATCTAGCGTATTGATATTGACGCGGTGCCGTACGGCCGCCACTGTCGCGCCAACTTGCTGCGTGGTGTGCTTGATCAGGTACGCGCGGCCAGGGTCGAGCGGCTTCTGATTCATCCACACCATCGTGGCTTCGAAGCGCCGCGCCACGTGCGGCGGATGCTGCGGCGGTACCAGCATGTCGCCGCGGCTGATGTCGATTTCGTCTTCCAGGCACAGCGTCACGGAGAGCGGCGGGAACGCCCGCGAAAGCTCGCCATCGTATGTCGAAATGGACTTGACGCGCGTGGTGCGCCCGGATGGCAGAACCATCACCGGATCGCCCGGCCGGACAACGCCCGAGGCCACTTGCCCGGCGAAGCCGCGAAAGTCGAGATTCGGCCGGATCACGTACTGCACCGGAAACCGCATGGAATCGAACGCGCGGTCGCGCACTACCTTGACGGTTTCGAGATATTCCAGCAGGCTTGGGCCCGTGTGCCAGGGCATGCGCCGGCTGCGCGTGACGACGTTATCGCCCTCGAGCGCGCTGATCGGCACGAAAGTCAGGTCCCCAATCGGCAATTGTTCAGCAAAGCTCAGGAAATCCGCGCTGACCTGCTTGAAAACTTCTTCGCTGAAATTCATCAGGTCCATCTTATTGACGGTCACTACGATGTGCCGGATGCCCAGCAGCGTGGCGATGAACAGGTGGCGGCGCGATTGCGGCAGCACTCCGTTGCGTGCATCGACCAGGATGATCGCCAGATCGGCCGTCGAGGCTCCGGTCGCCATGTTGCGCGTATACTGCTCGTGTCCCGGCGTATCGGCAATGATGAATTTGCGCTTGGGCGTCGAGAAATAGCGGTAGGCGACATCGATGGTGATACCCTGCTCGCGCTCCGAGCGCAGACCGTCGGTGAGCAGTGAAAAATCGAGCGTGCCCGCGGTCTGATTGGTGGAAGCCTTCTTCACCGACGCGATTTGATCTTCGTACACGCCCTTGGAATCGTAGAGCAGCCGCCCGATCAGCGTGGATTTGCCGTCGTCCACGCTGCCCGCGGTCGATAGGCGTACCAAGTCCTTCTCTTCGTTTTGCTTGAGGAAGCTTTCGATGTCCGTGGAAGGTCGTTCGAGGGCTGCCGCCATCAGAAATAGCCCTCGCGCTTCTTGATCTCCATGGACCCTTCCTGGTCATGGTCGATCACGCGGTTTTCGCGTTCCGAGCGCCGCACCAGCATCATTTCTTCGACGATTTTGGGGACTGTATCGGCTTCCGAACGAATCGCGCCGGTGCACGGGCTGCAACCGAGCGAGCGCATTCGGCACATCACCATTTCGGGCTTTTCGCCCGGCAGCAGAGGGATATCCTGCTCTACCGGGATCAGCATCGAGCCGCGTACTACCATCTTCCGCATTTTGGCGAAATACATGGGCACGATGGGGATGTTTTCCAGGTGTATGTACTGCCAGACGTCGAGTTCGGTCCAGTTTGAGAGCGGGAAGACGCGGATCGATTCGCCTTTATCCACCCGGCTGTTGAACAGGTTCCATAGCTCCGGCCGCTGGTTTTTCGGGTCCCACTGGCCAAAACCGTCACGAAACGAATAGATTCGTTCCTTGGCGCGCGATTTCTCCTCGTCCCGCCGCGCCCCGCCGAATGCGGCGTCGTAACCACCCTCGGCCAGCGCATCCAGCAGCGACCGGGTCTTGAGCAACCCACAGCACTTCTGCGTCCCAAGCCGGAACGGATTGGCACCTTCGTCGATGGCCTTTTGGTTGATGTGAACGATGAGCTTGGCCCCGATTTCGCGCGTGAAACGGTCGCGGAATTCGATCATTTCATGGAACTTATAGGTCGTATCAATGTGCAGCAGGGGAAAAGGGATTTTGCCCGGATGGAACGCTTTCTGGGCCAGGCGCACCATCACCGAGGAGTCCTTGCCGATCGAATACAGCATCACCGGGCGCTGGAATTCGGCGGCAACTTCTCGCATGATGAAGATGCTCTCCGCCTCCAATGCACGGAGATGAGTTAGTGTTGGGGCATCCACTTTTGCAAAGACTATCATAGCGCAGCATTATTAACTAAGTCTATCGAGATTGGGTAGATAGTACTGCGGGGATCAGGGCCGAATTGCGAAGTCTATTGGTTGCTTTGTGCTGCGGTACTTTGCGGTTGGTCCTAATATGACTGTCCCTGGAATTTCCAAGTTATGGCAGGCGGAAATGCATCAGGCACACAAAGGAGATCGGCGAGAACTGCCCGTCTTGCGGGGGCCAGATTTTCCTCAACTGCGGTTGGCGTGCGAGGCTGCCGCCCAAATCGGGCCAGGCGGGAGTTATGCTACGTTCAGAGATTCGGCCGGTTTTCACCACCATGACGAACATTCGCACCGCAATCCTGAGCATTTGCGCCGTGAATTTCTTATTGGCGCAGGAGCCTGACATTTCAGGCGATCGCATTCGCGCCCACGTGAAGTTTCTGTCGAGCGATCTGCTCGAGGGACGCGGGACGGGAGCGCGGGGCGGGCAGCTGGCTACTGAATACATCGCTACGCAATTCATGCTCGCCGGGCTGAAGCCAAGGGGAGATCATGGCACGTATTTCCAGCCAGTACCGCTGACGGGCATCCAAACGGAGAAATCGGCGCATCTCTCCGCGGCGAAAGGCGGCCAGACCCTCGATTTCAAGTGGTCGAGCGACTTTGTTGGTGTGAACGAGCGGCTCACCGCGGACGACCATTTCGAGGGCGACGCCATCTTCGTAGGTCATGGCATCCAGGCGCCCGAGTTCCAGTGGAACGATTTCAAAGACGTGGACGTTCGCGGCAAAGTGCTGGTGCTGTTCACCAACGAGCCGTCATCGAACGACCCAAAATTCTTTGGCGGCAGGGCCCTGACCTACTACGGCCGCTGGTCCTACAAATACGAAGAAGCCACGCGCAAGCGCGCGCTGGGAGTGATCATCATTCACACCACGCCGACGGCGGGCTACGGCTGGGACGTGGTGCGCAATTCATGGTCGGGCGAGCAGCCATTCGTGAAAGTGTCGCCGGGCCAGCACGCGCTGTCGCTGGCGGGCTGGGTGACGCAGGAGTCCGGCGAAAAGCTGCTGTCACTTGCGGGCCATCACGTGGACGAGCTCTTGAAGGCCGCCGACTCTCGGGCCTTCCGTCCGATTCCGCTCGGCGTGCGCATCCGCTGTAATCTGCCGACGAAGGTGCGCGAGATCTCGACGCGGAACGTCGCGGGACTGGTCGAAGGCAGCGACCCGAAGCTTAAATCCGAGGTCGTGATCTATAGCGCGCACTGGGATCATTTAGGCATCGGCACGCCGGTGAATGGCGACGCCATTTACAACGGCGCGGTGGATAACGCGACCGGCTGCGGCATCCTGATGGAGCTGGCGCGGGCCTGGGCCGCGCAGCCGAAAAAGCCGCGGCGCTCGGCGCTGTTTCTGGCGGTGACGGCCGAAGAGGGCGGATTACGCGGCTCGGAATATTATGTCGGGCATCCGGAAATTGCGGCGGGCAAGACAGCGCTCGCGATCAACTACGACGGCCTGTTTCCGTTCGGCCGCACGCGCGATGTAGTGGTGAACGGCGCCGATCGCACGACGGCGTGGCCGGTGGTGGAAGCGGTGGCGAAGCGCATGAGTTTAACTATCAAGCCCGACCCGCGGCCGGAGCAGGGCACGTATTACCGCAGCGATCACTTTGCTTTCGCGCACGTAGGTATCCCGGCGTTTTCAGTGGAGCTAGGCGACGATTTCGTCGGCAAGCCCAAGGGATTCGGCGCGAAAGCGTTCGACGATTACAACGAGCAGCACTATCATCGCCCGTCGGACGAATTTCAGGAGACGTGGGATTTTTCCGGCCTGGCTGAGATGGCGCGGTTTGGGTTCCTAATCGGCTACGAAGTGGCCAATCAGGACCGGCTGCCGACCTGGCGCGTGGGTGACGAGTTTCTGGCAGCACGGGAGAAGAGCGGGGTTAGATGAAGGTCTCTCATGGACGCGGCGACCCTGTCATGCTGGTGGCATGAGGTTTCAAACCTTATTGCGCGTACCCTGGCCGCATCACGACTTGACACGATAATGCAGATGGAACGCGCGGCGATTTCCCTGGAAGCACGTGGACAGTCATTGCGCGTGAACGAAGCCGTCACCAAGGATGAGAGATTTTTTGTAGGTGCGGGCCGACACGACAGGTTGGAAGTGAGCCGGCGGGCCGACTCACTAGAATCGTGCCTGATGTTCGGTGGTCTTGGGCGCAATGAGCGCTGCGTACATCCCGGCCATCTCCGCGAACCTGGCGGCGACGGAAGCCAGCATGACGAGCGGAAAGAAAAATATAGCCCGAGTCCGGGGGACCCCGACAATCCGGCTGAACGGAAACCAGTGACAGGCGTCACGGCATACTAATCCCATTCGGAGCAAAATGGGCTCGATGAATTTCAACCGTTCGAGAGCGGGAATGCGGGGCCAGGCAGGATCTATTCGGCGGGCGTCGTAGGTTTCCCAGCCGGTTCGAAAGTGCCTGCGGAAGAGCCACCAGCGCAACTGGACTGCGTGTGCCACCCTCTGATCGGGCTGAAATGCCACTTTTGCTCCTGCACGAACCAGCTCGCGATACAACAGCGTGGAAGAAAACGACCGCCGGAGCATACGGAACGGATGGGCCAACAGGAGCGCCCGGCGCATGGCCACGTTGTGCGCCAGCAAAGCCCCAGCCTGCGGTTTCTGTGCGCTGCCATTGCGGGCCAGCATGAACCCCCACGAAGGCAGTGCCGCGGCCAGCATCCATGGTGAGTCAGGGCCCAGTTGTCCGGCGCGGTACATCGACGGTCCGACCACAACGTCCGCGCCGTTCTGTAGCCCTTTAACGACGGACGATAGCCACCGGGGTCCTGGGCTAACGTCCGAGTCAAGAAATGCTACAAACTCCCCTTCTGCGGCTTCGGCGCCTTGATTCTTGAGCTGCCAGTAGTAGCTGTTCTCCGGGTCTACGGGGACCAGACGCACCTGAAAGAAAGCCTGCCACGCTGGGTGTGGTGTCCTCCAACCTTCGATTTGATGGGAACTTCCGATGAGAACCAGCTCCACCTGGTCCAGCGGGAAGTCCTGGCGATAGATCGCCTCGAGCGTATCGAAGTGGAGCATGAGAGCGTTATGTTCTTCGTTGTACGCTTCCACCACTACGGACACAATCGGTTTCATCATTGTTGCGCTCGTAAGGAAAGATCACCCTCCGGACAGAGCAGCCGGCCGTAGAGATTTTGGAAACGATCCACAAAGGCCTCCTCTGTCAAGTACCGGAGCGCGAACTCCCTCCCGTTAGTGCCCATGCGTTCGGCCCTAGCCGGATCTTCCACGAGCAAGAAGAGAGCCTCCGCTAATGCGCCGGCATCCTGCGGAGGAACCAGTATACCGGTCTGGCCATGTTGAACGATTTCCGAAAGGCCGCCTGTGCAGCTAGCGATCAACGCCGTCCCGCGCATGAGCGCTTCGGCGGCCGCGATGCCGAACGGCTCTTCCCAGCGGGACGGAACCACCTGAACCCAAGCTTCATTGAAGCGCTTTTCCAGTTCGAGACGAGGCAGGTAGCCGATCAAGTCGGCACTCGAGTTCAGATGAAGCCGGCTGATCTGGGATTTGAGGCGATCCCGTTCCGGCCCCTCTCCCGCGATCAGGAGCCGCGCCTCGGGGATATGGGCCTGGAGCCTGGCGAAGGCCTCTAGCAAGACATCGGCGCCCTTCTCCCGAACCAGTCTGCCGGCAAAAACGATTGTGGGCCGAGGGCTGAGGCGACTTCGGGCCGGGCGCACGGGGACGCCATTCCAGACGACCTCGACTGGATCGATCCCCTCCGCCTCCAGGCGCCGCCTGGTCGCGTCGCTGTTGGCGACGATCAAATTGAACGCGTCTCGCCAATGCCGCCAGAGCTTCATCTGCAGCATCGCTGTAGGCCAAGCGTACGCCGGAAAACAGCGGTTACTCAGGCAGGCCGTGCCTGCGGGCTCGCGGCACGGCGAACCATCGGGCAGCATTTTTGTTCCGATAGGGCAGATCGGACGGTACCAAGCGACATGATAGATGGCTGGAATGTCGCGCAGTAATGGGAGGATGGCGGGAGAAAGCTGGCTCAGGAAGAGCCTGACATGCACCACATCGGGACGAAACTCCTGGAGGACACGGCGTAAGCCCCAATAGGCCGACAGATTGGCGATTTGAATGAGGCCGCGGAGCCTCGACGTGATCCCAAGACATTCGTAGTCTGCCTCGCTGGGCACATTGAGCGGGTGCGCGGAACTCGCAAAAAGGCGTGCGTCATGGCCGCGCTTGCGCAGAGCCTCGCGCAAAGACAGGATCATGAGTTCGGCGCCACCCGTGGGAGTGGCATAATCACTTACCAGTAGTATTCGCATGCGCGCAAGGCGGGTTTTGAGCAAACCGGTCTTCACCACGCGTCTGTGGATTGAGCCAGACGCCGATTGCGAAATCGATTCTTGGCGGTCTCTTCCTTAACCAGCTTGGGAGACCGCGTAACAGAGTACCAGGCTCCTGGAAACTCCCTTATCCGCCGGCTCACCGCATCGAAAGCGGCGAGGCCCAGTCCCCGCATGATCGTCGCGCGCGTGGGCGGGTCCCCGGCAGTATGATACCCGAACGTTTGCATATGCGGTCCCACTACCCATTCGATCAATGAGACCTGATTGGGCGTAAGCTGCTCGCGCCACTTCCCCAACCGCTCGGTGGTTACCGGTTCTTCAGCCCGCCGCAGCCATGGCCGGTTCGCGGTGGGATCCCAGTTAGGGACCAGCATCTCGGGAACATACTGCTCACCAATGAACGCGCAGACCCGCGCCAGCTCCTGTTCCGGCTGTGCAACCAGGTGCTCGTAACGCACCAGCATATACTTTGGGCGATGCCGCGATCGCGAGGCGCTCAAATTGTAATGCAGCCACAAACGGGCGCAGCCCAGTGCGTCGCCGGGGGCGGAAGGCATGCGCATTAACGAAGCCGCTACATCACGCGGGTCCCGCAGCAAATGGATGATTGTTGCGCCGGGATACCATTCGCACAACGTTTCGGCGAACAGGGAGTGCTGAGGAGTCTTCTCGCCGCACCGTTTTTTTTCGTGAGCACGCGCGTAAAACCTCAACAAGGACAAGAATAAAGCTTCATAGCTGGAACCCTCTTCGAGCAGTGTCTGTTCCAGGAGTGCCAAGTTCAACCGCAGTCTCCGGATGCGCTCGGTGGAAAGATACTCCTTCACTAGACGCTGCCGGTTTCTCAGAATCGCCAGATTGCCGAACGCCCTCCGGCGCCTGTAGATGAAGTGGTAGAACTCGGTTTCCCGGCAGACAGCGATGGCGGGATGC
>DATLVQ010000782.1:0-4710 GCA_035577325.1 Bryobacteraceae bacterium
ACTGAAACGGAACCGACTACGTTAGAACGGTCGACTCAGCAGTCGGCCACCTCGCGCGGTCTACAACGATCTATCATTTTTCTGGACCACCTCCTTCTTCAGTGATATTCCGATGGTATTCCCAAGTCGAAAATGTGTCAAGATCCGATGGGTCATAAAAACACGAGCGCGTGACTACATTTAGATGTTGACTGAATTCCGGCTACCGCCGGTAGGGTGGCGTGTGACGGGTCGGGCCCTGGGATCCAGGGCCCACCGATGAGTGCTTGGGAGGCAAGACGCACCAAAGCTTACTCACTAGCCTCTAATGACCCTGCATAGACGAATGCAATAGAACCGCCATTGCTAACCCTCTTTTTTTCACAGGCGGATATGCCCTTGATCCCGAATTGCATAAGCTGCATCTGCATTTCGTACGGAATTCAGAAGCTCGCGTGGGCTACAATCGACTTCGTGAGTATCACCGCAGCCGGTCATGGGGAAGTTTTTCACGTTCCTTCCGCGGCGCGGGCCCTGACCGGCCTGGTGATTTCCGGGCTGCTGTTCGGCTTCCTCGGCGCGATTCTGCCCGCCTGGGGTTACCATCTTACGTCCGATTTCTCGACCATCGGGAATTACTTCCTTGCGATGAGCCTAGGCGTAATCCTTTCAACAGGCGCCGCCGGCCGTCTACTGCTCAAGCATGGCGTAGGCTTCCTGCTGGTAACAGCTTGTGCGCTAGCCTGCGCTGCGCTGCTGTATCTGGCCTTCTTGCCGCCTACGGCCCCCGCGCTGTGGCGCATGGCCGGGCTTCTCTTGATCGGGTTCGCCACCGGTCTGCTGAACACCGGCGTCTTCCACGCGATTTCGCCGGCCTACGATCGCGACCCCGCTGCGACCGTCAACATGGGCGGCATCTCGTTCGTCATGGGCTGTCTCGCCGTCACTCTGCTGGTCGGCGGCACTTTCTACGCCTATACAGTTACCGCCATTGTGGTGTTCATCGCCGTGGTCCCAGGCCTGTTCCTGATCTGGTTCGCGCGCGGCTCGTTCGCCGTCCCCGTGATTGTTGACCAGCCCGGCATCGGGCAGCTTTTTCGCGACCTCCGCCGCCCCGGCGCCGTCCTTTTCGCTTTGCTACTGTTCTTCCAGTTCGGCAACGAATGGTCGATTGCCGGATGGCTTCCTATCTTCCTGATCCACCGGTTAGGCGTCAGCCCGAAACTGTCGCTGGCGCTACTAGCGATATACTGGCTGGCGCTTCTGGTGGGTCGTCTGGCGGCGGTCGGTCTGCTGCCCAGAATCCGCCACGGCCGATTCCTGCTCGCCAGCGCGGGCGCCGCCGTGTTCGGCTGCATTATCCTGCTCGAAACCGATAACGTCTTTGGCGCCGTCGTCGGCATTCTTCTCGCGGGCTCGGGCTTTGCGACGATTTACCCCTTGATCGCCGAACGCATCGGCCGCGAATTCCCGTACTTTCAGCCCGGCTTTTTCAACGGCATCTTCTCCATCGCGCTCACCGGCGGCATGCTGGCGCCCTGGACGCTCGGCCATCTCGCCGACCAGTGGGGCATTGGCATGGTGATGGCCCTGCCGCTGGCCGGAACGTGCATGGTCTTCGTGCTCGTGCTGCTCATCTGGCTCGAAACCAAGATCCGCCTGGGGTAGTTCAACGCGCAGTTTCACCGGTCGGATCGGCGAGTAAATCAGGTAGCCGTCAGCGTTTCTTTCCCGTCATAAAGGTCACTCGAGTAGTGTCCGAAAAGGCACGGCAGAGATTTGGATCACCGTAGACTCAAGTGCAATAATCGCCGAGGTGTTGGGATTTGTCTCTTGGTATGGATCAGGAGCGCTGACTTCCGTTAATTCCTGACATGTCACAGTTATCCCTCAGCCCTAATATCACAACCCTGGAGCGGCCGAGCCGGTGGAAGATCTGGCTGGCTCTATCATCCCCAGTGCTATTACTCGGCCTTGCTTTTGGGTACCTCAAATACTCCCAGCAAAAGTACCTCCCGATTGTGATGGCGGTAACCAACGTATTCCATGCACGGCTCGCCGGTGGCGAGGACAGCCTCATCTACCGAGAGGCCGATCCAGCGTGGAAGGCAGCGCTGAGCGAGGATGCCGAGCAAAAGTTCTTCAGCCGCATACGGCGGAAGCTCGGAGCCTGCTCATACAGCGGACCCTTGAGGATGTTTTTCAACGCCAACACCAACGGGACATTCGTAACGGTGGTCTACGGAGCGCACTGTACAAACGCCGCCATGAAAGAAACCTTCACCTGGCGGATACTCGACGGCCGACGCGCGTCACTGATGAAATATCGTCCAAACAGCCCAGTATTGCTCAGGGACTAGGGAATCGCCGCGGGGCGATCAATGAGTTCCACTGGGGTTGGCATCAATAAGTTTTCCGCGTTCGGTTAAACTCTGGCCGTTCACGACCACGGTGGCATCCGGGAAGAAGAACCAGCGCACAAAATCGCCGCGCACCTGACCGCCGAGCTCTTCGTTATCGCCCAGGCTCATGCGCACGACGCCCGCGCCGTAGCCATAGTAGGCCAAGGTCGTGCCTCCGGCGGGATTCACCAGCTTCGGATTGAAGCCGAGCGCGAATTCGCGAAAGCTGAGCGCGGCATCGCCACCGCCTGAAATGGCGGCGTCGGCGGCATCCAGGTTTTCGTCGGCTTTCATGCCGGTAATCATGCCTTCGCGAATCTCGAGGCGCAAATTGCGCACCACGCCCTTGGGGAAGCGGGCCGAGGGAATCACGATGCGGCCGTTGACGCTTTCCTCGACGGGCGCGACGCGAACGACGCCCGCGGGCAACTCGATCTCGCGATCCACTCGCACGCGTGCGGTGCGCATCCGGCGGGCGGTGGCGTTGCCGTCCTGTTTGTTAAACGGACGGTTACCCACGCGGAAACTGATATCGGTTCCGGCGGGGGTGCGCACGTGCACGTCGCCCGATCGCAACAGCTTGATAGCGCGATCCTGCTGGGCAGAGAGCGTGGCGTAGTCGATGTCGAGGGCATTCTGATAAATGCGATCCAGCACGGGTGTGTGGGTGCCCGCGAGGCCGTCGGGATCTACGCTGCCTTCGTCCCAATGGAAGTGGATCTCACGGCGGGTGCCGCCACGATCGAGCCAGGCAGCGATTTCCTTGCGCTCGGCGGCAGAAATTTTGCGTTTACTCAAGGGCAGCCAGAGATAGATACTCGCGGAGTTGAGATCGTGGACTTCGACAGCGCCCGCTTCCTTTATCTGTTTGCGCAGCGCTTCGGCGAGTCCTTGAAAGTAGTCCGGATCGCCGCCGAACATCACACGCTCGCCCCGGGCGGGTTTGAGCGCGTCGATGATCCGCGCGGCCATGTGATCGTAATCGAGAGCACCAGCGGATGTTTCGTACAGAAAGAAATCATGTGTCGTACGCGCGATCTCGGCAATGGCCCGTTCGCGCTCCGCTACCGGCTTATCGGAAGCTTTCACAAACACTGCGATGGCCACGTGCCCCGTATTGTCCGGCAGGGTGACGATGCCGACGTCATTGGTTGTGCCACCGATCGATCCGGTCTTGTGGGCGACTTCGGTGCCTTCGGGCAGGATGCCTTTGAGCCGCGTCTGGCCGGTCTGGCAGCGGCGCATGATGTCGAGCAGCAAGTCGGCGGATTCAGGCTTCATCACTTCGCGGTCATGGAGCCAGATGCGCGCGAGCAACGCCGCCATGGCGTCGGGTGTGGATGTGTCGCGGGGATCCTGATCGAACGCGGTGGCGGCTTTTTTCGATTCGTCGCGCGGCACCGCGTCCAGCAGCTTGGCCCACATCTCGGGCGACCACTGATTCTCGGGCGGGAGGGTCTTCACACCGTCCCAATCGGCAATCAGGCGGGCCGTGGGGCGGTTCACGGTAATGCCCGTGATGCCGAGCGAGCGCATGCGGGTGGTTACAACATCTGGTCCGCCCGCGAGACGGAGCAGAATGTCGGTTGCGCTATTGTCGCTGATCAGTAACATCAGCTCCATGAGATTGCGCACAGAAAGAGAGACGCCCGGTCTGCTGAACAGTTCCGACAGGGTGCCGCTGCCGGGATGCAGATCGGAGGCGTGCAACTCGACCATCTGATCGAGTCTCACTTCACCCGCCTCGATGCGATGCAGCAACTGAACCGCGATGGGGATCTTAAAGGTGCTGGCCATCGGGAACCGCTCGTCGCCGTGGAACGATACTTTGCGGCCGCTTTCGAGGTGGACGGCGCTGGCCCCGACAACGCCGCCCGCAACCTTCGACACTCGCTCAATTTCGCGTTCAAGACGGGGAAGCTGCGCGTCGGCGGCGATGAGCGCGCTTGTCAGGAGCGTCGCAAGCAGCGTCCGCGGCATCATGACGCGCATCACTGCGCGCCACCCATCGCCGGCCGCGCGACGAAACGGGGCGGCGTTGCGGTATTGGCGAAGTCCCAACCAGTGAGATAAGCCAGGCGCAGAATTTTTTCCATTTTCGTGAAATTGATCTTCTCGATGGTGTCGGTCGTCTGATGGTAGTCGGGATGAAAGCCCGTGAACCACCAGATCGCAGGAATGTCGTGCAGCGCGAAAGGGAACTGGTCGCTGCGCTGGAAAATGTTCAGGGCGGCATCCCGATCCCATTTGTCGTCGAGCCGCAGGCCCACGTACTCGTTGGCGCGCTCGACGGCGGCGCTGTAGTCGGGACTGTTGATGGTGCCGATGA
>DATLVQ010000783.1:0-14186 GCA_035577325.1 Bryobacteraceae bacterium
AAGGAGGAGCCGGTGGGCTCCAGCCATTAGCCCGCCGAGCGATCCATGACCAATACATTGCACCGCTTTGGCGACGCCGAGAGTTTTTACGACGACTACGTGGTGTTTGCCATTCCCAGCCGCGGTAAAAACGACAAGGGCAGCGTTCCGAAACTGAAGAAGTTTCTGGAAATGGCGCTGCCGTTCAAGCCCGTGAACCTGGGCGACGCCATTCACGGCGGCGCGCTCCGGCCGTCGCGCAACATGCATCCCACGGCGCACTGGAAACGCGATATGACGCCGGATTTTCGCGCCGTGATCGATGGCGTGGATACACCCACCACGGTCGCCGCGGTATTCGACGATCGCGTGGCCGCGGAAGATTTTGTCAAGACCGTGCGCGCCGCCGACCTCGGACTATGCGTAAACATATCGACTTCGATCGATGGCGCGGAGCAATGCTGTCACGCCGCGGGCATTCCACGGCACAGCGTTGGCTACTCGCTTGGGTTCCAGGGCAAAACCGAGAAACTGCCGAATAGCCAGGTCCTGATGCTGACCACCATGTGCGGCCACGGCATGATCTCGACCAGCCTGGCAAAGAAGATGATCGACTGGGTGAAGGAGGGCCGACGCACGCCCGAACAGGCCGTTACCTACATGGCCCGATTCTGCTCCTGCGGCGTGTACAATCCGTCGCGCGCAAAGCGCATCTTGGAAGACGCGCGGCACAAGATCAAGTAAGTTTCACTTTTTCGTATTCGGACGCGCTCTTTTCCGCCGCGCGTCTTCGAAGCGGAATTCATGCAGACGCATGTGAATGCGCCGCCCGCGAAACGCCACGCCTTCGTTTTCGAGCCGTAGGCGTTGCTCCATTGCTGGCGCGCCGCGCAGCTTGATGTGCCCGCCGGCGCCCACTACGCGGTGCCAGGGAATGGCTCCATGCGCCGCTCGCAGCGCCCACGCGACCTGCCTCGCGTGACGCGGATAGCCGGCGGCACGCGCCACGCTGCCGTAGGTGGCGACTTTGCCTTTCGGGATTTTCCAGATGGGAGCCAACAGATCGCGGAGCATGCGCGTTACGAGCCCGGCGCCGCGGCTCGGACCTCAGGCCCGGCCATGGTGAACTTCTCGAAATTGCGCCGGAAACGGGCGGCCAGGTCGGCGGCGGCGTGATCGTAGGCGGAGTTGTCCGGCCACATGCCGCGGGCGTCCAGCATTTCCGGCGGCACATCGGGGCAACTCTTGGGAACCAGCACGTGGAACACTGGATCGGGCGTCACGGGCACATCATCAAGAGCGCCCGAGAGCGCTGCGTTCAGCATGGCCCGTGTGTGGGTGAGTTTCATGCGCTCGCCCACGCCATACGGTCCGCCAATCCAGCCGGTGTTCACCAGCCAGCACGCGGCCCGGTGCCGCCGCAGCCGCTCGCCCAGCATATTGGCGTAGACGCCGGGCTCTCTCGGCAGGAATGGCGCGCCGAAGCCCGCGCTGAACGTGGCTTCGGGTTCCTTGCCGAGGCCGCGCTCGGTGCCGGCGACCTTGGCCGTGTAGCCGCTCAGAAAGTGGTACATGGCTTGCTCGGGTGTGAGCCGCGAAATCGGCGGCAACACCCCGAAGGCGTCCGCGGTCAGAAAGAGCACATGGCTGGGATGCCCGCCCACGCTGGGCAGCACGGCATTCTCGATAAAATCCAGCGGATAGGCCGCGCGTGTATTCTCGGTAATCTCGTCCGAGTCGAAATCCAGCGCGCGCGTTTGCCCGTCCATCACCACGTTCTCGAGCACGGCGCCAAACCGGATGGCATTCCAGATCTGGGGCTCCCGTTCGCGCGAGAGACGTATACACTTGGCGTAGCAGCCTCCCTCGAAATTGAACACGCCGCGCTCGCTCCAGCCGTGCTCGTCATCGCCGATCAGAAGACGATTGGGGTCGGCGGAAAGTGTGGTTTTTCCAGTGCCCGATAGGCCGAAAAACAGCGCCACCCTGCCATCGTGACCCTTGTTCGCCGAGCAGTGCATGGGCATCACATCTTGAGCCGGCAGCAGATGGTTGAGGATGGTGAAGACGGATTTCTTCAGCTCGCCTGCATAGCTGGTACCCGCAATCAGCACAATCTTGCGCGTGAAATTCAAGACGATACAGGTCTGTGAATTGGTTCGATCGGACGCAGGACTGGCCTGGAAATTCGGCACAAAAAGCAGCGTGAAATCCGGGTCGCGGCGCGGAGTCGAACGCGGCATCTGGATCAGCAACTGCCGCGCAAACAAAGCGTGCCAGGCGAACTGCGTGATGACGCGCACGGAGAGCGAATACTGCGGATCGGCGCCGGCCAGGCAGGTTTCGACGAATATTTCCTGACCCGCGATGGATGCGATGGCGCGCGCGTAGAGAGTATCGAAATGCCGGGGCGAAATGGGTTGATTTACCGTTCCCCAATCCACCTCTGACTCAGTGAGTTCGTCGCGAACGATGAATTTATCTTTGGGTGAGCGGCCCGTGAACTGGCCCGTGTGCACTACCAGCGCTCCGCCATGCGCCAGCAGCCCCTCACGGCGGGCAATGGCGTGTTCAATCAGCTGTTCTGTGCCGGAATCGTGAAATGCCCGGCCAGCACCCCTGAGAACGGCCTCGGATTCGTCGAGCGTAGCCGGACCGCGTTTCTGCCTGGAGAAGTCGGCCGGCATTTGCTTCTATCGTAATATGGAAGAATGGTGGAGCGAGTACGCCTGTGCGTGCTTGGGGCATTATTTGGCTTACTGGCCGTCGCGCAGGTCATCGAATTCGACTCCGGCGGGCTGCATTATCAGACCCTCACGCGCCGCGGGGTCACGGTGATGTTTGCGCATATGCCGGCGCACGTGCGTGACTTCAACATCGTGCAGGTGGCGGTGTCGAACGGCTCGCAGGGTCCCTACACAATACGTCCCGAGGACTTCCGCTTTGTGCGCGGCGACGGCGTCGTGGTGCATGCAATGCCGGCGCGCGAAGTGGTGAATATGCTGCTCGAGAAGGGCACGCGCAACGACGTGATCCGGTTGGTGTCGGCGTATGAGTCCGGCCTTTACGGCATTCAGCGCATGCTTTCGACCAATGGGTATGAGCAGCGGCGCCAGGCGGCGCTGGCCGAAGTGCAATCCACCAAAGTTAAGGCGGCAGCGGCGGCATCGGCAATCGCTCTGGTGCAAATCAAGTTAATGGCGGGCCAATCCACCGACGGCGCCGTTTTCTTTCCCCACGAGGGCAAAGCGATGACTGGCGGCCGCTTGGTCATTAACACCAATACCGACACTTTCGAATTCAAAGCCGAGTAGTTACGCAATTTTTGTGTGCGCAGCGGGGCGATCTTTGGCTCTTGCGGTGCTAAAATGCGTGATGTAAATTCCTTTTCGGGGGAGGATGCGCCATGAAGCGGATTGTAGGCCTGTTTTTCGTTCTTTGTCCTTTGATTACGGTTTCGCACGCGCAACAGAAGAAGCGCGTTGCGGTGATGAATTTCGACTATTCCACGGTCCACAGCACGGTCATGTCGATCTGGGGTGCTGACCAGGATATCGGCAAAGGCATCGCGGACCTGCTGGTCGATAAACTGGTGAACGACGGCCAGTTTTCGGTCATCGAGCGCAAGGCTCTGGACAAGATCCTGGCCGAGCAGAATTTTTCGAATAGCGACCGCGCCGATCCATCCTCGGCAGCCAGGCTCGGCAAGATTCTGGGCGTGGACGCCATCATTATCGGAAGCATCACGCAATTCGGGCGCGACGATAAGAAGACCGGCGTTGGTGCAGGCGCTTTCGGCGGATTTGGCCGGAAGGTGGGCGTCGGAGGTTTTGAAAAGCGCGAGTCCAAGGCAGAAGTCGCCGTCACAGCGCGGTTAATCAACACGGAAACCGCGGAAATTCTGGCCTCGTGCACCGGCAAGGGCGAGTCTTCGCGCGGCGGGACTTCACTCCTCGGGGCAGGAGCGGGCGGCGGGTCCGGCGGCGGCGCTGGAATCGACATGCGCAGCAGCAATTTCGGCGCGACGATTCTGGGTGAAGCGGTGCATGCGGCGGTCGATGATGTCGGTAAGCAGCTCGACGCCAAAGCAGCGAGTTTGCCGGCGCGTGTGGTCACGATCGACGGCCTGGTGGCGGATGCTTCGGGCGATAGCATCATCATCAACGTGGGCAAGCGCGGTGGCGTCAATGTGGGCGACCGCCTCGAAGTCCGTCGCAAGATTCGGGAGATCAAAGACCCGAGCACCGGCAAGGTGATCAAACGCGTCGAAGACAAAATCGGCGAGATGGTGGTGACCGAAGTAGATGACGGTTCGGCCACCGGCAAGTTCACTGGCTCGGGAGCGGTTAAAGTCGGCGACGCCGTGCGCAACGCGCACTAGGGTCCATATGAGCCTGGACGTTGGCGGCAGAATCGGCGATTACGAAATTGTTTCGACCTTGGGCGCCGGCGGCATGGGCAAGGTATTCAAAGTCCGCAATGTAATTTCCGATCGCATCGAAGCCATGAAAGTTTTGCTGCCGGATCTGGAGCAGCAGCCGGAGCTGGCGGATCGCTTCATGCGGGAGATCAAAGTCCAGGCCAGTTTGCAGCACCCCAACATTGCTGCGCTGCACACGGCTCTGCGCGTGGACAATCAGCTCCTCATGCTGATGGAGCTGGTGGATGGTATTACGCTCGATCAGCGGCTGCAGCAGGGGCCGGTTCCATTACGAGACGCCGTGGATTACATAGGCCAGGCGCTGGGAGCGCTTGGCTATGCGCACCAGCATGGCGTTATCCATCGTGACATCAAGCCCGCCAATATGATGCTCACGCCCAACGGCATCGTGAAGCTCATGGATTTCGGCATCGCGAAGGGCGCCGCAGATCGCAAGCTCACCATGACCGGCACCACCATGGGATCCCTATATTACATGTCGCCCGAGCAGATTAAGGGCATGGCGAACCTGGATCCACGCGCCGATCTCTATTCCGTGGGCGTGTCGCTCTATGAGCTGGTCACTGGGAAGAAACCGTTTGACGGCGACAGCCAGTTCGCCATCATGGCGGCGCATTTGGAAAAAAATCCGGTGCCGCCGATCACGCTCGATACAAAACTGCCGCAGATTCTCAACGACGTGATCCTGATGTCTATCGCCAAAGACCCCGAGCAGCGGTTTCAATCGGCGGCGGCGTTCGGGGCCGCGCTCGGGAGCGTGCGCGAGAGTCTCGGGATGGCGCCCGCTGGCGCGAAAGCACCAGCGGCAGGAGTCACCGCCTCGTCAGCCGTCACGGCTCCAATGACGATACTTCCGTCGGCAGCTGGGGTGACGACTCCGCTGCCTGCAGCAGCAAATCCGATGTCCGCAGCCGCGTCTCCAATGCCTGCTGCGCCGCAGGTCGTTCACGCAAAACCCAGCAAGCGATGGCTCTGGGTGAGTGCCGGTGCGCTGGCCACGGTGCTGGTTCTGGTGGCCGCAATACAGTTTGGGCCGTGGAAGAAAACCAGTGCGAATACCGCGCCGCAGGCAGTGCCGGAAGCGAGCGGCGGCGGCACGGCTAGGCCGGCGCAGGTGTCTCCGCCAGTAACAGCGCCTCCTCCCGCGCAACAGACCGCGGCATCGCCGCCAGTCGAGACAACGCCCGCGCAACCCGCGTCTCAGCCGGCTGCGTCATCCAGATCGGCTTCATCACCCGCGCAGACGCGGCCGGTGCGGCAGACAGCGCGGCAGGTATCGACGCCTTCGCAGATGCCTTCCTCAGCTTCCCAGCCCGCGACGCCCACGCAGACGCCGTCATCGGCAGCCGGCGCGGCGCCTCAACAAGCCGCGCCCGCGGGCCCCGATCCCGCGGTGGTCCTGCAGGATCTGCGCGAGCAACTGGTGCAACTCTCCGCCCGCGCCGGCGCCGTGCGAACCAGCTTGGGCAACCTGAAGCGCTCACAGGCAGCGAATGGGATGTCGCTGCGCGGCGATATGGCCGCTTCCGAGACGCGCATGAACTCCCTGATGGAGGGCGCCAACGCCGCCCTGAACGCCCGCGACGTCCCTTCGACCAAGAAGTTCATCGATTCGGCCGACAGGGAATTAGAGAAGCTGGAGAAATTCCTAGGGCTCTAGCGCGCGGCGTCTTGTGCCGCAGTGCGGCACAGAAATCCTCCGCCCCTATAACGAAAATCGCGCCCGGTCCGCGCTTACCGCGGCTCCCACAATGGCAATCTCGTCGCTCGTCGGCACGATCTCGAACAAACTACCCTGCAGGGAGCTCATACGTACCATATCGTGCAGATCGATGTTCAACCGCTCGATGTCGATGAAGCGAGCGTTGTATCCGGTGATATAGAACTTGCCCGGACCGTCGAGATGAATACTGGTGGCGGTTGCCGCGGCTAGCGCGCGATGCCATGTTTTCACAAACTCGGCACATCGCTGATCGCCTGCCTTGGCTTCGGCGAAAATTTCGTCTGGTTCCATGTCTAGAAACCGACGGCGCATCCCGGCGTTGCCCATTATGCCTTCCAGGTGGCCTACGCCGCCGCAACCGCAGTACCGCTCCTTTGGATCGAGCGACACTACCATGTGACCGCCCTCCCACACGCCCTCTGAATGGGGATAACGGCCGTAGCCGATGCCGTCGCCGAGCGTCCAGACGCGGATCAGGCTCTCCAACTTTCCTTGTGTCGCGGCGACCCCGGCCGCCATGGCATCGGCATCGTTCAAGACCAGGACGCGCTCGAAGGCCGTGGCGAGGATCTCCTGCAGCCTGAGGCCCTTCACCTGTTGCAGATTGGGAGATTCCTCCACTCGGCCTTCCCGGATGATGCCCGCGAAGCCGATGCCCACCGCATCCAACTGGGTCCGGCCAGCGGCCAGGCTGATCTGACGCCGGATTAATTCGGCGATCTGAACCGCGGGGACGCCCTGCAATCCTTCCGCATCCGAGCCCGGTTCAGGATATACGTGCACCTTGCCGGTCACATGGTTGTCCTCTACCATCCCGGCCACGATCCGTTCCGACGCCAGCACGCCGATGATTTTCGCCATCGCAAAATCTCCTAAATCCGCGCCAGCTTGTTTAATCCATTGAACGCCGCCGCTTTGTAAGCTTCGGCGAGCGTCGGGTAGTTAAACACGGTGTCGACGAAATATTCGACCGTTCCCTTGAGGATCAGAACTGCCTGCCCGATGTGCAGCAACTCGGACGCGCCCTCCCCAATGACATGTACGCCCAGCAACTCCTTGGTTTCACGGTGAAAGATGAGTTTCAGGCGCCCCGTGGTATCGCCGCGAATCTGGCCGCGCGCGATCTCGCGATAGTAGGCCACGCCCACCTCATAGGGCACATCCTCGTCCGTCAGCTGCTCTTCAGTTTTGCCGATGAAGGAAATTTCGGGGATGGTGTAAATGCCATAGGGATAGTAGGCGGGATTCGAATGCAGCGCCGATCCAAAGGCGTGCGCCGCGGCCAGACGTCCCTGCTCCATGGAGACTGAAGCCAGGCTTGGAAACCCAATCACGTCACCGGCGGCAAAAATATGCGGCTGAGAGGTGCGGAATTCCGCATCCACTTGGATGCGGCCGCGCGCGTCGGCAACGATACCTGCGGCCGTCAAATTCAAATCGTCGACGTTTCCCTGGCGCCCGACCGCGTATAGCAAGGCATCGCCGGAGATTTTTTTCTTGCTCTGTAGATTGGCGGACACCACACCGCCCGTCTCTTCCACGCTCTCCACCTCTTCGTTGAGCCGCATGGTCACGCGGTGGTCGCGCAGGTGGTAGGAGAGCGCCTCGACGATTTCGGCGTCAGCGAATTCGAGCAGCCGCGGCCGCTTCTCCACCAGGATGACGCGCACGCCAAGCGTGGCGAACATGCACGTGTACTCGACGCCGATTACGCCGCCGCCCACAACGATCAGCGTCTTGGGGATGTCGGGCATCTGCAGAATTTGATCGCTATTGATGATCGTACGGCCGTTCAACGGAACTTTTGGTGAGTCGGCGGGCTTAGTGCCGGTCGCGATGATGACCGAGCCGCCTTCCAGATCGACTTGGCCCAGATTGTTGAGTACCTTCAGGTGATGTGGATCGACAAAAGAAGCGATACCGGTCAGCACCTCCACGCCGTTGCGTGTGAGCTGCGCCTGTGTGACATCGACCTCGGTCTTGATGACGTGCTGTACGCGGAAAGAAAGATCGGCCATGGAGATCTTCTCTTTCACGCGGTAATTGATGCCGTAAATGTTCTGATAGTAGAAACCGGAAAGGTGCAGCACGGCTTCGCGCATGGTCTTGCTGGGAATGGTGCCGGTGTTGATGCAAGCACCGCCCAACACTGCGCGGCTCTCGACGAGCACTACACGTTTTCTGGACTTGGCGCCTTGGATCGCGGCGCGCTGGCCGGCGGGGCCGGAGCCGATGACGATCAGATCGAAGGTTTGCATCTAGGCGGCGGTCGAACTCACCTTAAGGTTCATTAAACCATGCGCGCGCCGCTGCCCGAAGTATTCCTGCGGCATATATTACGCTACAGTGATGCGGCGGCGTCAAGTTAGCATCACGATGTGTTGGATTGGTTTTGCTAGTGTAATTGCCATGGCGCAGGAGCATCGCCCGCGGGCGAGAGATATCGGCGTAACTGTGGGTATTCTACCGACCGGTGCGATGAACGCTATCACCGATGTGGCGGGCGTGCTCGTCGGCCACGCCACGCTCATCCGCGGCGATAGCATTCGCACTGGAGTGACGGCGGTGGTGCCGCACGCCGGAAATCTATTTCGCGAAAAAGTCCACGGCGCGATTTTCGTCGGCAACGGTTTCGGCAAGCTCGCCGGATCCACGCAGGTGAACGAGCTGGGCGAAATCGAAACGCCCGTTCTGCTTACCTCCACGCTGAATGTGCCGCGCGTGGCCGATGCGCTTCTGGACCATATGCTGGGTCTTCGTGGCAATGAGGATGTGCGCTCCATCAATCCCGTGGTGGCCGAGACCAACGACAGTTACCTGAGCGATATTCGCGGGCGCCACGTGGGCCGCGACGAAGTGTTCGCCGCCATTCGCGGCGCGAAGTCCGGCATGGTTGAAGAAGGTGCTGTGGGCGCGGGAACCGGCACGGTCGCGTTCGGATTCAAGGGGGGCATCGGGACCTCGTCGCGGCGGGTGCCGGCATCGCTTGGAGGCTTCTCCGTCGGTGTGCTGGTGCAGACCAATTACGGCGGCGTGCTGACCATCGCCGGCGCCCCCGTGGGCCGGGAACTGGGCCGCTACTACTTGAAAGACGAGCTCGAAGCAGCAGGCGGTCGGAATCCGGCCGATGGCTCGGTGATCGTGGTAATTGCGACCGATGCCCCCGTGGACCACCGCAACCTCCAGCGCATGGGTGCACGCTCGATGATGGGCCTTGCACGCACGGGGTCGGCCGCGTCGAACGGTAGCGGTGATTATGCCATCGCGTTCAGTACGGCGCGCGGGACAGCGTTTCTATCTAATGATGCGATGTCGCCGCTGTTTCTGGCGGTGATGGAAGCCACCGAAGAAGCGGTTTACAATTCCCTGTTCCGCGCCACCACCATGACTGGCAACGGTCACACGGTCGAGGCGCTGCCGGTCACCAAGACAACCGAAATTCTGCGGAAATACGCCGCCATTCGATAGGATCGCGTCCGTGGGAGAATTACCGCAAGCGGTTCGATCACCGCGTTCGGGATTGAGGCGGAAGGGGGCCGATGCCCGCGCGGGCCGTCAAATAGAGGTCCGTCCAGCGGTCGCGTCACTCTTCCACGACGGAACTCGGTGTCCTACGCGGCCGTTTCCGCTGGCTTTCGAATACTCTCGATAAGCCCGCGCCATTTCCGCATGAACAGCTCCGCCAGGTTGAGCAGGATGGCCAGCGCCAGCAGGCCCGGCCACAATTCCATGGACGATGGAATGGAGCGCCCGCCGGAATTGAAAATGTCTTTCACGGGCGGATTGAACCGGCCGCCGGTCGAGCGCGCGATCTGCCGCAACAGCAGTTCGTTCGACGAATGATCCATGAACTCGTCTTCCTGGCGGTAAAAACCGATCTCGGGGAAGGCGCGCGACTCAACTAGCGGGCGCACCCGAAACAGCCCCTGATTCTGTCCGATGGGAACCACGGCGCGAAAGCTGCCGGCGGCCACTTTGCCGACTCTTACCGGGCTGCGAAATCCGTTGGGCCCGAGCGCGTAAATATCTGGAATGGCGGCGGGCTCGTCGATCTTGTGGCTCAGATGATAATTGATAACCAGCTCATCGCTCGAGCTGTCGAACTCGGCCTGGGCTTCGCTCGATTGCGCGTGCGGGAGGAGGTCGCGGGCGATGTTGGACCACAGGCGGTCGAATCCCTGCCAGGTTAGCCAGCTCGCGGCCCAGCGGCTCTTGGCATCGGAGGTGAACACGGCGGCGCGGCCCAGGCCGTACTGCCAGCGCACCAGCAGCGGGTCCCGCTCGGCCACGCTCAAGACAGTGTCGGAAGTGGGCTTCGAAATGTAGCGGACGTAGCCGCGCAAAGGCGGCGCGGCATCGATCCTCACGCCATCAAGGACCTCGGCGGGCTTGGCCACGGCCGCGTGGACAGACTTTTCGACCGCGGTCGATCCGGTGTGCTCCTGCACATCTTTTAACAGAATCTGCTCAAGGCCGGATGGTTCATTCAAGAAATATGATTTGCCTTTGGCGAACGTGGCAATCTTCTCGAGATATGCCCGGTTCACATCCTGACCCAGGCCTACGGTGGAGATGGTAATGCGGTTATTCGTGGCTTCCCGTGATAGCGACAGGCTGTCACCCTCCTCGGAAATGCCATCGGTGAGCAGCACGATGTGCTTGTAGACTGCGTTCTGATACAAGATCCTGCGGTAGGCCTCGGTGAGCGCGGGCGCGATCTGCGTGCCGCCATCGGGTGTGATGCCGGCGATCAGGCGCTTGATCAGGGAGCGGTCCTCGGCGCGGCGCACCGGCACGGCCCATTGAAATGAGTTGTCGAAGATGAGCACGCCCACCTGGTCGATCGGCCGGAGATTTTCGATTACGCCGATCGCGGCGAGGCGCGCCAGCTCCATCTTCTTGCCCTCCATCGAAGACGATTTATCGATAATCAGAATGACGCAGGTACCCTCGGGTGTGCGCGGCGGAGCGAGCTTGGCGGGCAAGGCGCGGTCGAGCGGATCGTCGGGACGTTTGTTCTCCACGTAGACGTTACGTTCGCCGGCAATCCACAGCAATCCACCGCCTTCCTGAACGAATTTCTCGATCTCTTGCTTGCGCTCTTGCGGAATGGATTCCAGGTCCCAGTTATTGAAGATAACCAGCTGGTACTCGTCGAACTTGTCGGGCACATCCGCCGCCGGTTGCACCCCGAACTGGCTGGATTCGAGCGTCTTTTGCAGATGCGTTTCGCTGCCGGCGGGGTCGCGCGTGATCAACAGCACGCGCGGCTGCCGGATAGTCACGGCCTGATCGAATCGGGCTTGACCCAGACCTGCGCCGCTGATTTTGCCCGCCAGATCGACAGCGCCAGTAGCGGTCACGCTGGCGCGAACGCGCAAATGGTTCTCGCCAGGTTCGAGTGTGACATCACTCAAGCCCAGCGTCTTGCCCTCCGCCGCGATCTCCAGGCGTGCGGCGGCGCGGCGGGGCGCGGTCACGGTTACATCGACCGGAAAATGCTCCCCGCTGAATACAAGCGATGGAAGACTGATGGACTCGACCCGCAGGTCAGGCGGCGGAGTGCCCGCAAGGGCGTAGGTATCGATGGGAATCCCCAGTTGCTGCGCTTGCCACGCCGCGCGCGCTACGCTGCCGAGATTTTCGTTCCCATCCGAAATCAGCACCACCCGGCGCACCATGCCCGCTGGCAGCGTGCCGATGGCTTCACGGATAGCGGCTTCCAGATCGGTACCATGCCCAGCATCGCCCGCGGTGTATTGGAGCTTCCAGGAGCTTCCGCCCTCCTGTGGGGCCGTCTTGCGTGCCGAGCGTGCGAAAGGAATCACTTCCGTCCAGTGGCGGCCGCGCGCGCGCGATATCTCTGTGGCAATCGAGGAAGCGCGTTCCAGATCTTGCAGCGTGACGCTGCGGGAAGTGTCCGCCAGAACGGCGACGGCGACTTTGGTGTCGAAAAACGTAAGGCGCGGCTGAGCAAGCGCCAGAATGATAGCGAGAAATGCGCCGGTCTTGAGGAGCAGCCCACCGCGGCGCAGTGTGGCGCGCCACTCCCGGATGGCCCAGGCTATTGGCAAGACAGCGAAGATCAAGATCCAGGCGCGATCGAAACTCATGGCGTCATGATGCCTTCTTCACACCCGGCCGCAGCACGGCGACGCGCGCCTTGAGGCGACGCATGCGGCCCTCGACGCGGCCGAACAGCAGCCATTCCACCAGCAGGCCGATTCCGCCCAAAATGGCGAGCGCCTGCCATAAGTCTCTCGAAAAGCTCACCGTTTCGCGGAACGTCGGAATGCCGCGCCGCGCGCCGGATGGAATCTCCCATGTCGCATCCCACATTTCGGGCAGCGTCAGCGAATATACAGTCTCGCGGTCGGCGGCCAGCACACGAACCGTTCCGGGCGTTCCAGAGAAAAAACGCAGCGTGTGGCCGCGCGTGGTGAAGGGCGCCGGTGTTCCGTCCTGTTGCAGGACGCGGACTTCGTCGGGGCGAATGTCCGGGTCGAGTTCCGAGCTCACGGTTCCGGCGCTGTCAGCCGCGACCGCTGATCGGCGGAAAAGCTCGGGCGCCATCCAGCGTAAAATGTTGCCGAACAAAATTGGCGTGGCCAGTTCGTAACGGAGATCGGAAAGCGCGGGGTGAAAGCCGAACACGACGATCTTGGTCTTGCCGGCGCGCGCCACTATGACGGGGCCGTTCTGGACAAGGCCGATTTTCACGTCTTCCGGAGCGGGCTCGAAAACGTAAGTGGACGTCAACCGCAAGTCTTTGTTGCGCAGCCCGGCGCAAAGCGGGCTGTCGGCGCACCAGCGCTCGAATGGAACCCTTTCCAGCCGCGCCCGAACCGGAATTGGAGACGCGCCGGTGGGCGGCTCGATCCAGATGGCATTTGAGTCCGGCGGCTTTGGCGGCTGAAAGCGATCCAGAATGACCAGTCCGTCAATAGCACCGGCATGATATTCGCTCGTTGACCGGAAGATCGCGCGCACGCGCGGAATGGCGGTGAAGACGGGGCGAAGCAGCTCGGGCTGGTTGGAATAGACCACAACATTCAGGCTGGGCTGCTGAGGTAGCTCGAGGACCGCGCGATCGTCGGCGGGAAAGCCGTCGTGCGGAAGCAATGTGGCTTCAAGCAGACCGGCCGCGCGCGTGCGGTATTCAAACGTGGCGTCACGCTCCGAATGAGGTGGAACGCTGAGCCGGCGTGCACCCGCGGGAGAGCCTCCGAAGCGCAACCCAAGCGTCACGGTTCGTGGCAAAGCACCGTAATTGCGAACGGACGCGAAAATGTCCCAGACATCGGGATCCTTAGCGGAACGGCGCACGCCAATCTTGCGCAACCCGCAGTTCTCGACCGAATCCGCAACCGGGAGCACGCGCAGATTCTTCGGTGGAGGCGCAACCGACGGATGCGGCTCGGTGGCCACACGCCCTGGGCCCACGTAGACGATCTCACCGATACGATGCGTGCCGAGCGCCTGTTCCTGACGCGCGAACGCCAGCGCGTGATCCAGGTTCAAGGCCGTCGCGCCGGGCTCGGATTCCTCCACTGCCTGCTCGAGTTTTTGATGGTCCGATTCGAACGCCGTCGCGGGCGTGGTCAACGCGTCGGCGCGCACCAGCATTACGCGATCGGAGGCAGGGATGGATTTGAGATAGGCTCTGGCTTTCTCGCGAGCCAGGTGCATCAGCGTGCGGCGCCCATCCGCTGTCGACGCCATCCAGGCCGAGGTGTCGAGGATCAGGACATGATCGCGAGGCGCAGCCAAGGGAGTTCCCAGGCGCAGCTGGGCGATCGCCAGCAGCAGCAACAGCATGCTCAGGAGTTGCAGGATCAGCGAGAGCGGCTGCTGAATTCTCTTGCGCTTCTTCACCACGGCCGGCTGTTCCGCCGCCACCCAGAAGCGGAGTGTAGCTACTACCTGCTTGCGCCGCGAACGGCCCAGCAAATAGAGCAGCACCATGGTCACCGAGATGGCGCCAAACAGGGCCACGAACTGCGCTAGCGAAAGGTTCAGGAAATAAAACATCAGGCGATCACT
>DATLVQ010000784.1:0-7610 GCA_035577325.1 Bryobacteraceae bacterium
TTAGTAGCTCTGGATTCGCGTCATGGAGTTTCTGAATTAGCACGTATCCGTCTCCAGGCAGATCCAGATCGACCAGCACAACAGAAAAGCCTATGCGCTGCACCAGCGCAAGCGCTTCGTCGGCGCTCGAAGCCAAGAAGACGTGCCTGTCGCGGTTCAGTATATCGCGGGCTTTTTCGAGAGCTTCTGGATCGTGATCGACGACAAGAATCATGAGTGCTTGTGAGTGTAACACCGCCAACTCCCCAAGCGGAAGATCCGTGGAAAGCCGGGCGCTGCGACTTGCTCGAAAAAGTCCGCTAGTGCCACACGAGGTTACAGCCACTGCGCTAATCCCCGGTAAGTGTAGGCCATTGAGCGGGGTCCGGAGGACGTAACACGTTCGTAGCTCACCGATCTGAAGTCCCGCGTCCGAGACCATCTGGTCATCGGGCTTCCTTCCCGCGTGCGACGAACGGTGCTATGCTCACTCTGCACCAAAGAGCCGTCTGAACCGCTAGGACCGGCTGGCTCCTCTTTCCTGCGGAAACGAGGGTTCCATGGTGTGCCCTGAAAAGACCCGCCTTCAGAATGTTTTCGCGGCGGCAATTGGTAGCCATGCAAAAATGATGAAATCACTCCACAGCACAAAGGGTACGGCCTTCAGTAAAGTTCTGAAGGAAGCAGAATTGGCCCGGCAAGAAGCAGAGATTGCTAGACTGGCCGTGGAAGAGCATAGGTTGATACACGGTTGCGACTGAAGTTACTGCGACCTTGGCGCATCACGGTCGCCACGCAGTCACATAACCGCTTCCTCCATCAGGCAGAACGTGGCCTTGGTTGCGATCGTTTTCCGGGAGGACCAGCGGGACCCAAAAGCTGGGGGCGCCTCAAAAAGTTTTTTCACGATCAACTTCACGCTGAGTTCGGCGCCACTGAAGCCGCGGCCGCAGTTGTTGTTCCCCTAGACCGGCTCGCTCTTACTTGCCTATCATCAGAATCGTAAATGAACCCGGCACCGGTGTGCCCTGTCCCACGCGGCCTCCGCCAGGCGGTGGCGGCGGTGCGGGACCACGCTCTTGCGACATCGTGAAGAGGTGGCCTGTCTTGCTGTCGAAAGTGACCGTGCGGGCGCCGTTCATCGTCTCAAGATTCTGCTCGACCTCGAAACTCGTCGGGCTCTTCTCTTTAACGACGGTCAAGGTGCCATTGCCCTGCGTGCTGAAGGCTTCCATTGTTGAGGGGTTAAAAACAGCGCCATCAGATCCGCCGGCGAGCGGCAGACTCGTCAGGATCTTGCCATCCGTGGCACTCAGAATCACCATCATCGGCTGCGGGGGCTGCGCCGGCGGGTTGCCGGAATTGCGGCACGCCGCGAAGAGCACCTGGTTCTTCACGTCCAGCGCGAGCCCGTTACATCCGCCCTTGTCGACTAACGAATAGTGTCCGGTGGCCTTCATCGTCTTGACATCAACGGCAGTAACACTGCCTACCGCGTCCTGCATGACGACGTAGAGCATGCCCTTGCCGTCGCCCACGGCCTGCTCCGGCACGCCTCCCAGATCGATGGTGCCGAGCACGGTCCCTTCCTTAGAATCGATCACGGTCGCGTCTTTCGTCGGATGACTGAAAACGTAGACCCGGTCGTTGAAGTCATCGAAGTAGATGCCATCCGGCCTCGCGGCGCCCACATCGATGCTCTTGATCAGAGTCATCGTCTTGGTATCGAACATCGAGACTTTCGGATGGTCGCTGGTGAAGCCGTGGCCGGACTTGGGATCGATTGCGGTACCATTCCCTCCGACTCCCGCAATCTCACCGACCCGCTCCAGCGTGTCGAGATCGAAAATCGTCAACCGTGCCGGGACCGCCGGCGACGCGGGCGTCGTATCCGTGGCCTCACCCGCGCGCGCCGCGCCGCGCGGAATGTAGAGCCGTCGTCCCGCGGTGTCGCCATAGATGTAGTCCCAGCCGCCTTCTCCGCCGACCCTGGCCGTCTTCAAAACCTTGTACGGACCGGTTGGTTGAGCCAACCCAACTGGCGCCAACGCCGCGATTACCACCGCCAGCACGAAACAAAATTGTCGCATTAGGGTTATTCCAGAAAAGTATAGCCCAGGCGAGGCTCATCAGTTCGTAGCCGGCCTTTTGATTCGCGGAATAGCTCCTCTCTATTCCATTTCAGTCTATTGGAAGCTTTGGTAATTCCAGCACGGGGTTCGCCCCAAAAAAAAATTGAATGGACGGATCTGGAAGTGGCGCCACATCGTTCCAGCAGGGTGAGGAAGTCTGGCCCCGGCGACACGGAGGACCTTGCGGCATTTGACCCAGACAACCCCACGATGGCGTGGCCAGGTCGGAAGTGCGCGGATTCCCGCCACCGTGTCCGCCAACTTCTTCGCAAAAGTACATATCGCTCCCTTGCGACCCGGCGGACTCATCCCCATCCCTGTACGCACGCGGACTTGGCGGATCTGGAGCAATATGATAGCATCGCCTTCGCGTAAAGGACGCATCCGGTCCGCGGAAAGGGTAGAAGCCCACCTTTCAGTTTCAAGTTTCAGCAACCTTCTTTCAGCCCGAATGTGCGGATACCGGGCGCTTCGTTGAAAGGAGGTCGCAATGTCGACCGATCCGCAACCGGGGAAACGGCCCCTTCCCGACCGTCCCAATCTCCGCCATCTGAAAAACCAAGCCAAGGACCTGCTCAAGACCGGCGCGGCGGCATCGATCACCGATGCGCAGTTCAAGATCGCGCGTCTCTATGGGTTTGCGAGCTGGCCGAAGCTCAGGGCTCACGTCAAATCGTTCGAGGAGATCGGGCAGCTCAAGCAGGCTGTGGACACCAACGACATCGTTCGCGTCAAGACCATGATGACGCGCAACCCGGCGCTGCACAGCGCACCACTTGGTTACGGCAAGGATGGGCCGCTCACGTGGGTTGCCGAATGCCGCGTTCCATGGGAGCCGCCGAGTCCGGTGAGACTGGCGATGGCCGAATGGATGCTCACCCACGGATCGGACGTGCACCAGGGGGGAGACGGCCCACTCATGCGAGCCGCGCTCAATGGATATCGGATCCCAATGATGGAGCTTCTCGTGTCCCACGGCGCCGATGTGAACGCCCTGTGGCACGGACATTTCCCTATTATCTTTGCCCCGTGCGAGTCGATGGATCCGGACGCTCTTAGATGGCTTCTCGATCACGGGGCAAATCCGAACTGTGGCGACCATGGCTATGAGATAAGCGGCCATCCATATCCCGGCACGGCTCTCGACTACCTCATTGCGGGTTACGCGCGTTCAGTAGACCGGCTCAGCGCCTGCATCGACCTCCTTCTCGAGGCCGGTGGCGCGACTAAGTACGACGCGCCGGCTGTGCTGGCACTGCTCCGCGGCCGGCTCGATAATCTGATGCAACTGCTTGACGCCGAGCCCGGTCTCGTAAATAAACGTTTCTCAGAACTCGATTGCGGCATGAGCGGTGGCCGCAGCCTCACGCTTAAGGGAGGAACGCTCTTGCATGTGGCCGCGGAATACGGCAACGTCGCAGCGGCAGCTCTGCTCCTCGATCGTGGAGCCGACGTCAATGCCCGCGCGACAGTCGACGATGCCGGCGTCGGCGGGCAGACGGCAGTCTTCCATGCAGTGACGCAGTCTGATGATGGGGGCTTGCCGGTAACGCTCTTACTGGTTGAGCGCGGCGCAGATCTCACAGTTCGCGTGAAGCTTTCCGGGGACTACGAGCGGCCGGGCGAGATCGTGGAGTGTACGCCATTGGGATATGCGCTGCTGTTTGGCGGCGGAAGTCAAAGGAGAACGGTGACTCTGCTGCGAGAACGAGGGGCCGCTGAGTGATAACGGCAGATCGATGGAAGCACTCGAAATCGCCAGCCCGCGGCAGGACCGCCGGATCGCCTCGGAATTTCAATGTCCAGGTCGTCGACCACTCGGAAACGATCGCCACCAATGGAGGATGACGTATTTGGATGCGATCCGGCTGGTTGAGGACGGGACGGCGGGCTTCTGTATTGTGCGGGCCGGTCTGCGGGCCGAATTGCTAATTGTGAACAACACCGGCGGATACAAATGTGTGAGGGCGAAAGAGGACCGGGGGATCGAGGTCTTGCTGACCCTGCGACTTCAGACGAGTGAGCGCGAGACATGGAACGTATTTCCGGAGTCACGCCCTCCGGCGGCACGTCCGAATAGGCGATAATCAGGCTGGATGGCTACTGAACGCCCCCGGGATCTCTATCCGCTGATGACCTTAGAGTATGTTGTCGATGCACTAAAAGTGCTGTTCGGCAGAGAAAATGTTGTTTCTGACAAGGATGAGATCACAGTGCGGGTCCAATATCCCGGCAACAACAAGCTCAACCCGGTGAACCTGACGATTGAGCAGGCAAAATTCGTAGTGGCGCGTGCAATCAGTGCGAAGGATTTAATCGAGGAAAACTATCCGGCTGATTGGCCCGGGGGTGCTCGCCGTATACCTCGACCTAGTCACCGGGGAGCGGAACCGTTGCTCTTCAAAGACGGGAACCAGTAGACCAGGCCTGGTCGCCGGATCCTACTCCAAAGCTCGCAAGCAGCGATATCGAACCCTTTGCCCGATTTATGGACGAGCTGTCGCAGTTTGTCTAGCCGCTAGACGAAGCAATCGAAGAGGTCGCCGATGTCGTTACGTCCGTCGCGCGGCGGGGCCGGCGGTCCGAACAGCTGGCCGCCGGCCGCATCGTTGTTCGCGCCCGGCGTCTGCACGTCAAACTGATGGTTTAGGCTGGCCAGCGTAGGGAGATTGAAGATTCGCTCGACAAACTTGAGGATGGATGCGTGTTCGTGCTGGACGGGCGAGACGTAGCCCGGCTTGACATATGGAGAGATGACCAAGGTGGGCACGCGAATTCCGGCGCCATAGGCATCGAAGACCGGCGGCGCCACGTGGTCAAAGAAACCGCCGCCCTCATCGTATGTAAAGAGATAAGCGCAACTCTTCCAATAGGACGATCGCCCCAGCAAGCTCAATAGATTGTACTGATTCTTGATGCCGACTCCGATTGGATACGGAGGGTGCTCGCCCGTGAAATCGTTCGTCATCAGGAATGAGACCTGAGGCAGAGTGCCCCCGCTCAGATCGGCGACGTAGTTGTTTACCGTGAAGTTGCTCACCCTCGGATCCAGATACCAACGGGAGAAGAACTGGAACATGTTGTCACAGGTACCCGAACCCACGGTGCATGTGGAGTTGATCCCGTAAACCTTCCAGGTGATTCCAGCCGCTTCCAGAAGATCGAGGATACATGGGTATGCCAAAGATCCGACCGCAATGTTGTTGGTCGTGTTCCCTCCGGACGTGCCGGCGGCGAGGTAAAGCCGGTTGGGATATGTGGGGCCGAGGACCGAACAGAAGTAGTTCCCGCAGAGAGCATACCTTTTGGCGAGAGCGTAGTAGAACGAGAGAAAATTTGCATCATAGTATCCAACGGTGTTCTTGCCGTCGGTGGTGACAAACCCGTCCATGGCTCCGTTGTGCCATTCGGAATGGATATGCGCCCAGTCGTGGTTCGGATCGGGGCTGATGCCGCTGGTTAGCAGGAACGGAGTGACGCTACCGCCGTGACCATCCGGCTGGGAGTAGCCGGAAGGTACCCCGAAGGAGCCGGCAAACGGCGCGTAACCGTAGTAATGATCGAAGGAACGGTTCTCGTTGCAGCAGATGAGAACGTTCTTGATAGGGTTTGAGGCGGCGCGAGCCGTACCGGCGGCTAGCCCCGCCATACCCAATGCGGTCGCGTTTCTCAGAAACTCCCGGCGTGTCCCCGTGCCACACGCGACTTTTTTCATCTCCAGACCCCTTCCGCGGAAAGCCTGCCTAAGCGCGTTAGCTTCGGAGTGTAGCGCAGAGCGGTGCCAGGGCTCAACCGTCGGTACTACCTGCCTGCACGCAGTACCGAGCAGAGGCGCGTTAGCAGTGTTCCTGCACATTTGAGCGATTTCAGTACGCGCCGCCGCTGCTACAAGCGTCGGGACGCGGGCTGATTTACGGCGCTAGGATGGGCGCGTACTTCTCGCGGACCATGGTCAAGTACGCCACGATACCGCCTACCAATACGATCCAGATGGCGTTCATGGGAGCTTCGTAACTACCGGTCTGTTGCTTGAGCCACCCGGTGACGATGGGCGCCACGATGCCCGCCACGCTCGCCGCGCAATTCTGCACGCCCGCCATTCGTCCAATGGCACTAGCGGGAAAAAGCGTCTGCGTGATGGCCCAATAGTTAGCGGTGGCGAGGCCCAAGCCCGAGAGCGAAACGATAGCAAAGGTGACAGCGATGGTTAACGAGGACGCACGCGCGCCGATGAGCTCGGTGCAAGCGATCGCTAATCCCGCGATCGTGAACCACTTCCGCACCGTAACCGGGTTGCCGCCTCGCCGGATCATCCAGTCCGCGGCCCACCCGCCAAGCGCGGCCATCACGGCCATGCCTGCAAAGCTATAGAACGTGTACCAGCCCATGTTCGCGAGCGACTGGTGACGCTGCTCCACAAAGTAGGCCGGCATCCAGGTCATGCAGAAGTATACAAAGTACATGTAGCAGAACGTCGCAATGATGGTGCCCCAGACCACCGGGCCGGCCATCAACCGTTTAAACGGAATCGAGGCTGCGGCGACCCTTTTCGCCTCCTGTTTGGCTGGAGGCGGGGCGTTATCGCGTACGAGCGCGATCCAGGGAACCAGCCACACCAGGCCGCCAAGCCCGATGATGAGGAACATGATCTGCCAGCCGTAGTGCAGAATTAACCAGGCCGTCAGCGGTGGACCAATCGCCGGCCCGATCTTCGTGCCCGCCATATATAGCCCGACCGCCAGCCCGCGCTCCTTCTCAACGAAATTGAACCGGATCCATTTGTAACTGGCTGGCGCCACAACCGATTCTCCAACTCCGAGGATTACGCGCAAAGCGCTTAGCTGCCCGACCGATCGCGCAAATACGGTGCCCGCCGACGCCAGGCACCAAAACAGAAAACTCAGAGCATACGGCCACTTAACCCCGTAACGATCGACCACCCATCCGGCTGGAATTTGCAGCGCAGCATAAGACCAGAAAAATGCGGAATTCAGAGTACCCCGGTCCACATCCGAAAGGTGGAAGGATTGGATGAAATCCGGCAGCGCGAGCGCCACCGGCAGGTTGGAACGCGAGACGTAAGCAATGATCATGCCGGCGTTCAATAGGGCGATGATGGTCCAACGCCGGCGGGAAGGAGCGCTCTTCGGCCTCACCCAGCTTCCTCGTTTACCCGCTGCAGCAGCGCCCGCATGTAAGCGATGCAGTACGCGGTTCCGGCGCGCAGCAAGCCGGCATCGCCGGCGAGCTTTGGGACGTGATCCGGCTCGGCCGCACCGCTGAAGCCCGCTTGCCGCAACGTCTTCATTACCTGGTACATGTTCACATATCCGTCATCCGGGAATGTTTCGACGAAGTGCGGGAGCGGTCCGCTCACATTCCGGAAATGCACCTCGAAAATCTTTCCGCGCCCGCCGAAATCGCGGATCATCTCAAAGACGTTCTTGCCCATGCGGTCCCCGCCTTCCGACCATGTACCGACACAAAATGTCAGACCCC
>DATLVQ010000785.1:0-11965 GCA_035577325.1 Bryobacteraceae bacterium
GATTCCAACGTCGCCGCCTATCGGTGCGATCCGATTCGAGGCAGGTTCCGGAACCGAGGCCGAGTTTGCGAGCACAGCACGCACTAGGTTCGGATCGAGGTTGCCCTCGACACCAGGCGCGAGTTGATTCCAGACAAGCGCGCTTACACGCGCAATCTTTGGAGCCGCTTGGCTAGTACCGACCCGGAACGAAAACAACCGGTCCAATGGCTCGTGAGAAAAGGACATTACTCCAACGCCCGCGTCGGGGGTTTCTGTGTTGACTCGCCGATACTGATTGCCAACGCCTTCGAACAGAACGTTGCCACCGTAGTGCACTAGATCAGGCTTGATCGCGTGGTTGATGCCAAGACCAGCGCGGGTGAATGGAGATGGTTCATCCGGCCCGCCAACTGCTCGAGCGAAATCGCCCGCGCGCGCACCTGCCCGAATCGCAGGCGCAGCAAACTGGGAGATCGATCCCACGGTCAGTGCGATCCCCGCCGTGGCAGGATCACTCAGTGCCGATTCGGGATCGAAAAGATATTGAGGATAGTTCTGGAGGACCTCCTCGGCTTCCGCCGCCGTGTTTGCGTGAACCCTGCGGTTATTGCCCGCGGACACCACGATCAGAACCTTGTGTCGGCGTGCCAGCGTATCAAGCGCTTCGGCCCAAAGTGTCTGACGCCGGTTAGTCCCATTGAGAACAACATCTGGCGAGCCGAGCGACAGATTGAAGACGCGGCAGTTGTGGGGCGGACGACGAAACAACTCGATGGCCGCCTCCATCTGGTTATGAATCAACCGGTCGTCATCAAAGCGATTCTGGTCATTCAATACGCGCGCGCTGAAGAGCCGAACGGGAGAAGCAAACGTCCCACTGCCATAACAGGCCCGGATATCACCGAACACAGCGAGGCCGCCGACGTGCGTGCCATGTCCGTTGGCGTCTGCGGGATCATTCGTAGCGGTTAGCACAGCTTCCTCATGCCCGACATTCGCCGCCAGAAGGGGATGATTGGAGACGATGCCACTGTCCAAGATGCAGACCCGCGGGCCCTCCTCGGGCGGCGCCGGTGGCGCAGGAAATTCCCGGCGCGTGGCTCGGGCAGCCGCGACGGCATCGAACACGGGCTGTTCCGGAAGCTCCACCTCCGCCACGATCGCAGCATCGAGAAGTTGCTCAAGCTTGGCACCTGAAACGCTCACGCGAGCGACGGCTAACAGGTCTCCCACAAATTGATCAGAGAAGTGCTCGCGATCCGTCCGATCCTGGTTGACCAAAGCTTGCAGTTCCGCCATCTCTTGCCGCGCGAGTTCGGCAAGCCCGGGGTGCCAGAGTTCGACATCCAGGGCATAGATCCGTGGGGGTTCGATCCGCTCGCCATTTACGCCGATTTCTGCGCCCAGGCGAGCCCCGATGCGATCAGCCCGCGACCAACTTCGCATCTGGCCTGCTTCGATGAACTCGAACACATCCCACTGCGTCGTTTTAGCCTGTTCTCCGGCGATTATTCTGGGACCGGCCATGTACTGCGCGAGCGCCCGACGGAACTCCGCTAGATTCGCATCGTCCTGAAAAACGACAACAGCCTGGTTCGGTTCGATGCTTACAACAGTGAGTCCCGCGGCCCGAAGCTTTTCCGCAACTCCGTCCGCCGACGCCTCTGCCGCCAGAGGCACGAGAAAAACCAGATGCGGAGCGAACCCTTGGACAGCGGGGACTCGTCGAGCTTCCGCTTCGATCTCTCCGACCTTGTCAAGAAGCTCTTGGCCGAATGTGGCTCGCTCACCACGAGCGGGTCTCGTTGGCGGAAAGGCCTGGCGTTTTCTGCGGGGCGGGTTTTCTTCCACCCGGACCAGCGGCAGATGCGGATGCCGCTCATCCTCAGGATGGTGAGGCACTTTATTTAGGGGGGCCTTTTCGATTGCGCGCGCGGGGCGGGTGAGGTTTGGCTTTCTCGACACCGGTGGCGACAGCCGTTCGCTTCCGCTGGCGAACACGGCTTCCTTCAAGAGCAGCCGGCGTCACTGGCCCCGGTTCGTTCAAAAGCATCTCCTTGGCCGCGTCGCGAGCAATCCGTTCGACGTCGGCGTGCGATAGCCCCACAAGCTCTTCAGCCAGGACGTGCACGTCAACCGCCGGGTGAATTCCGATTTGGCGGAGATTTCGTCGCAACAGGTCCTCGATTGCAGGTGCGCAGGGCAGATCGAAAAAGACGATCTCATCGAACCTGCGCCAGAGTGCTGGGTCGAGCAAACCCTGATGGTTCGTCGCGGCGATGGCAACCGTGTCGCTCCGGAATCCGTCGAGGATCTGGAGAAACGAGTTGACGACCCGCTTGATCTCGCCGTGTTCTTCGAGCGAGGCCCGATCCTTCCCGATGGCGTCGAACTCGTCGAACAGGATCACCATGGGACGGCTGCGAGCAAAATCGAAAACTTTTCTCAAATTGGCGGCCGTTTCTCCTAGGTAGGATGACACGACGGCATCGAACCGGACCAGCGCGAGCGGAAGATACAGCTCAGCCGCAATCGCCTCCGCGGAAATGGTCTTGCCGCATCCGGGAGGACCGCAGAACAGGATGCGATTCGCCGGCCGAGAGCCGTACGTCTTGAGCAAATCGGCCTTCCGGTTTTCGTCCACAATGCGCTCGAGGGTCTTGCGGGTCGCTTCATCAAGCACCAGATCCGTCAGGTGTCTGGCCGGCTCAAACATCTCGATCAGAGCGACGTCGCGTTCTTTGTCCTTCGGCACGTCACGAGAACCGTTCGGGAGAGGGCTCAAACCGTTGTTTCCACGCACCACGGCAAGGCCATTGTAGCTGGCGAGTAAGCGTTCGAGATCGCGCGCAACCACATGATGATTCTTGCGGCGCTCCTCTTGGATGTATTCGCGAGCCGCCACGCGAAAACCCTCCGCGTCGCCCTCGAAGTGAGCGAGCAGGAGTTTCCGGAAGGACTCGCTTGTGGTCATGAATTTCGCCGGTTCCGTATTCTTCATTGTCGTCCCCTAGCGTATCCTTATGCCGTCTTGCGTTGGGCCGTTTCGCGCTCCACGGGCTTTCTCGCGCGAGCGGGCGAAAACAGCAGTTCCGATAGCCGCTCGGCTGCCACCGAGCGTGTTTCTTCGAGAACATGCCCATAGACTTCGAGCGTGAAGGCGACGTTCGCGTGACCAAGCTGTTCGGAAACAAGCCGCGCCGGCACCCCCTCGCGGAGGGCCAGGACGGCAAAGGTGTGACGCAGATCGTAAAGCCGAATGTCTGGAAGACTCGCGCGCTCGATCAGCGGTTTGAATGAACGCTGAACCAGGTTCCGCTCATGAATGGGACCGCGAGTCGAACTCTCAAACAGCAACCGGCTTGGTCCGAGTTTGCCGCCGTCAATATGGTTCGCGATCAGGCGGGCGACTTCGGCCGGCGCGGAGACTGTCCGGCGGCTCCTCGGACGCTTGGTCTCGGCAAACCGCCAAACCCCCTTGGCTCGTTCGAGCGTCCGCGTAATCGTAAGCGTCGCCCGGTGCGGATCAAAGTCTTCAGCACGGAGCGCCAGATACTCGCTGGGGCGAAGGCCAGTGGTCAACGCCACCAGAAAAGCGAGTCCCGCCGAATCCTCCCGGCAGAACGAAGTAAAGCGTTGCGCCTCCTCTGGCGTAAGGACACGGAACTCGCGTTTGTCGGCATGGGGCAGCGGAATGTCGGCGGCTGGATTCTCGACCAGCAGCTTCCAGCGCCTTGCCTGATCGAGGGCGCTTCGCAGAACCGCGTGGGTGTAGCGAACCGTGCGCGCCGAAAGCCCCCGGTTTGTCAGGCTCAGCAGCAGGGATTGGAGGTCGAGCGGTTTGAGCCGGTTGAGTTTGACGTGACCAAGCTCCGGCCGCACGTAGCGGGCAAGCAGCGTCCGGTAATCGCGGGCGGTCTTGGCGCGAAGCCGGCCATCGACTGCCGCGTGCAACCACCAATCGAGGTATTCATCAAGGATCGAGTTGGCTTCGGGACGCGGTGGGATTTGCGAAAGCAGGCGCGCAAGTTCGGCCTCTGCCGATATGCGTTCTCCCTGAACAGTCTTATTAAGGTAGCGCCGCTTGCCGGTCGCGGGATCCCGTCCCTGGTAGAGGCGTACCAGCCAGGTATTGGTCTTGCGAGCGATGATTTGGCCTCTGGGCATAGAACGATCTCAACAGGGATTATGACAGAAAACAGAAGCACACACAAACGTTTCAACTCCCCATGCGGTCAACGAGATAGGCCCCGTTGGATTGGCTGATCGGGACTCAGCCGATCAGCAAAACACGAGTGGCCAGCCAAGGAACGACCAATGAACACCCAGGACCCGAGCGGTTGCAGATCCGATGGTGATACTTGAAGCGTATCAGCCGACGGCATATACGCCTCATTTGCGAGGCTTGTTGGGTGTTGCATCGAGCGCAAAGTACGCAGAATCGCGCTAGTCCCAATCCGATGTTGTATCGTATCTTGAGACTCGAGTGGACGAGCGGCCTTCCAGTCGCGAATGGTGGCTGTGGCGAAGCTAGCGTCAGCAGCCCTTCGTTGTCCTAACTCTTGAGAGTCAAATGAATCGTCTTGCAAATTTCCGGAAGGCTGAACTCGACCTGGGACGACGATCAAAGCAACTTGCGGAGGACGAATCCCAACTTGTTGTGCCGGACCGCCTGGCCCAAACCATTACAAAATTCATCGAGTGGCGAGCGTTCTCCTATTGGCTCCGTCTGATCGTCGAGACCCAGGGATTCGTTTCTGATCCGATGATGTCGATTCTTCAAGAGCGCTGCTCAGGCTTTCTGGAATACGCATCCGCTTACTCGAAGGAGCACCCACAAGAGCCGGAGTTCCTCTGGCTTCGCTTTCTTGAGTGGACCGATGAAAAACTGTTTCACGTGGCTATAGCCGAGGGTTGGCGCCACGCGCTTGGCTACTATGCGACTCGCGATCCCCGGATGGATCAGCTCCGGGCGCATTGGAAACAGTGCCGTCGGGCGTGGAAACTTCAGTCACCTCCATCCTTTCCGAGTTTTGAGACATGGCGCGAGTCTGCGCTTCAGCGCCCTTGACCCTCGCTCTCTCGGTTTCCAAAAGCTCCGATACCCAAAAGGCGGTGTCTTGATCAAAGGCCGGCCATTTCAAGGTCTCGGGATGAGTGTAGAAAAAGGACTGCAAGGATCCTTCATCGATCCGGCCGTTCCTTTTTCTGTGGAGAAGGTCGGCTTCAACCCACTTCTGCACGCTCAAGCGCCTCACGTGAAGTTTTTCGGCCAATTCGCGCATAGTGTACCCGTCCTGGAATCTGGCCGGGATTCCACGTTGGCCAACCATGTCCCAAACCGCCTTCTCTGATCTTCCAATCTCTTCCGCGATTTCCCGCACGCTCATGTGGTTCAAGGATTCGATAGCGAACCGGTACTCTACCATCGTCCAGCGCCGGCGAGCGGCCAAAGGTCGGCTGGGAAGTCCCAATTTATGGGCCCTCCGTAAGATGGCTTTTCGCGGCCAGCCGGTGAGGCTTTGAACACCCGACACGGCTGCGCTCAAACCCGCTTCTTCGTGGATGCGAATTAGCCGTTCATCCAACTCATCTGTCCATCGAAACGGCGGGCCGTTATGTCCGTTTTCTTTTCGCTGTCCCTGTAATCGTCGAAGACGCGCCCAAATTGTGCCGATCCGCAGTTCCGCGAACCTCCGCAGGACACGGTCAACCGCCTCGCGCTCACATTGGCTCGCTTTTCGGATCGCGCCACGCAAGATCGCGTCAACCTCGTCTATCGAAACCATCCGTTCGATCCCTGAGGGGAAAGCTATCCGGGCCGCTTCAGCCCTACCGCCTGGTCCGGCTTGACCGTCGACGCGCAAGCGCTGGCTAGAGTCGTCGTCCGCCAATACGAACGACGTCACTGCTAAGTCTTCGCTTCTCCGTTTTCGCAATTGTCGGAGACGAGCCCAAATCCTCCCGGCGTGCAATTGTGGGCACGCCTCCAGGACCATATCAACCGCTTCGCATTGGCACTTGACGGCCTTGCTGATGGCACCGAGTAGAATCGGATCAACCTCGGCTACCCAAAACCTCTTGTCCATCCAGCGAGGGAGGCCCAAGCGCGCCACTTCCTCCATCCGCTCGCACAGCCATGGAGGGGACAGCTTCGGCCAAACCGAGCGAATGCGATCCACCACTGCGTCCTTCGCAGCATGCCGGGAAAAGATTCCCTCGACAAGAACCCTATCAACTTCCTGCTGCCAAAACTCCAAGGTCAACCAGAGCCGGAACCCGTTCTCTGGCTCTCTCTCAAAAATCTTAGTCAGCCACTTCTCAAAATCTCTCGGATGGCGGTCTCTCCCCCGCGGAATAGGATGTAAACCCTTCAGGCGCTCGTTTGCCAACTGCCTCCCTTGATCGTTGTCTTCAATGCCCTCCAGCAGAACTTCGTCCAACTGTGGAGTCCACCGGCACGTCTTTCCCCTCGGCTCACCATGCTTGTATCGTTTCATGGGCACCACTTTTAGCCTTAAGCATTGTTGAGGACACTTAATTCGCTTTGTGAACGGCCGGCCGCACCTCGTTTTGTGATTTTGTACCTGGCAACAGGCGACCTCCTAGTGAAATAAGAGATGATCGGCTAGAAAAGCTGAATTTCAATGTGAAGCGCTTCCCTTTGGCACAGGTGTCGACTAGATTTATCCTGTAGGCGGAAATACACAGCGCTATGGCATCCCCACCCCAGCAGCCCGTGGCTTTAACAATTCTCCAAAGACGTACCGCCTTCCCGATCAAGCACTTAAGAAATAGGCACGTGCATCCGCACGAATGACGACACTGGATCAGGACACATGGTAAGGACTCTCGATGTCGCGGTTGGTCCTGATAGTTCCCTCCGCTGTGATTAAATCTGATTAAATAAGAAATAAGAGGTCGAAAAAAGCTGCACTACGGTTTCGTTTCAGGTTGCACGATCCCGAATTTCGCCGAAGGCCACTACTTCCAAGTGGCTCGCAGATTTAATTTGTAATTTTTTGCGACTTTCCTGGGTTTTCAGTGCTTATTCAAATAGAGGGATGCACTCGTTGGTGGGTACTGCTAATCACCCTCTACTAACCACGTTGTCGCACGACGGCCAATGCGATGAGCGAGGCACACACGGAGAAACGGCAACCGGGCCCAGACCGAGTGCCGCCGTTTTGGATCCGGCCCGAGGACCAACGCGGTCAACCAGTTGACCCAGGGGTTGTCGCTGCGTCACAACGCCTTTGGCCCTGGGCTTACCGCCACGTCGTCAGGGAGTTGCACGACGGTGCGCGCGCGGCGGAGCTCCTGGAGGAGGTTGCCGTTGAAGTATCTGCTCGTCTAGAGGTTGCGCCAGAAGTTGCTCGGAATCTAAACGGGTACCTGATTACAGCGTTCCACCACAGGGTGCGATCGCAACTCCTGAAGGACAGCCGGTTGGCGTACGAAGGTCTCCTCAGGGAACTCGATGAGAACTATCAACGCACAGCGCCGGACTGGGTCGCAGCGCTGGAAACAGAGTTGGCGCTGACGTTCCTTGTTTCCTACCTGCCGCACCGAGTAAAACACATGCTTCACTACCGGTTGTTGGGCTTCTCCTGGAAAGCCATCGGCAGGGCCTTGGGCATCACAGCGAACCAAGCGAAATCCAGGTTCTACTATGGCGCTCAGAAGGCGTATGAGACCCTTCTGGAGAACCAGGCGAAGCGTAGCAATCATAAGGAAACCGAGTAATGGAAGAGAAGCAGACAACGCCGCATCTCTCACGCAGACACGAGAAGCGCCTTCTCAGAATTGCAACCGAGGCGATAAAGTTGGACTTCCCCAATCCAGAGCGGCTCGGGTGCCCTGGGTCTGATGCTCTCAAAGCGATCGCGCGGCACCGCCTTTCATTTTCCGATGCCGACGACGTCGTCGATCATATCGCGACGTGCGCACCCTGCTTCGGCGAGTACACCGATCATCGGAGGCGATATCAGTTTCGTATCGTCGGTGGACTGGTCCTGGCTTGTGCCGCCGGTTTAGTGGCCATTGCGACCTTATGGCAGTTCGCTCCCACTCACCTGTGGCCTCGAGAACAGCCCATGGCGCAAAAATCTCCCAGTCCGGTACTCAAAGCGACTCTGGATTTCCGGAACAGGACCGCTGAGAGGTCGGGCCAGGTCGAATCGCCTAACGACGCAGTAGTTCCGCATCTGCGTCGGGCCTTGCTCGACATGGCCATAAAACTCCCCATCGGCATGGAGGATGGTGCGTATGCGCTGCAATTCCGAACTCGCCTGGATCAACCAGTGGTTAACACGGCAGGCACAGCGAGATGGAGCGGAAGAGCTGAGACGCTGACCACTACTGTCGACCTGCGCAATCTTGCACCTGGTGAATATAGGTTGGCGATTCGCAGCGGCAGCTCGTCATGGCGTATATATCGAGTCGTCTTGGACTAAAGAGAGGGAAGCGATGAATGCGGCATCTCCCATAGGTCCTGCTGCTCGGAAGCAAGTCCTGAGGAACGAAATGACAGGAGAAATCTTCACAATCGGTCAAACCGAACAAAGATGTTCAACCCACAAAAAAGGTAAGGTGGTGCACGTGGGGATGGGTACATTTATGCTCCCATTTGCTTCCCTGTTCGTTCTCGGAGCTGTCCTCCTGCCATTGCGTGCCCAGAGGCAGCCGTCTGCAACAAATGCACTACAGCACGCCCTACATCTCGCAGATCTATACAATTGGTCCGACGCCGCGGAGGACTTTGAAGATGCCGAGAAGATGTTTCTCGCTGCCGGCGATCAACGCAACGCCTTATATGCCAGATTGGGCAAGCTCCGATCGAACATACAGCAACGTGAATTACCTGAGACCTCGGCCCAACTCGCAGCAGAGTTAGATAGCGAGCCTCTCCTCCAGACTGACAAGCAGCTGCGGATGTTTTGCTTGATTGTGAAAGGGGATATCGACGGGGAAATCGATGCCCGCGCGATGCGCCAAGATTGGGAACAGGTACAAGGGCTCGCACGTGATTTAGGCGATGCGAAATGGCAGTATCGTGCCTTGGCGCAACTCGGCTTGGCAGCATTTTACGACGGCGATCTCGCAACGGCTCGCAAGAATGTCGGGAACGCCTTGCTTGCAGCGACAGCAAGCGGTGACGCAGGCGCTCAGATCAGGTATTTAACGGCCCTGGGGATTGGCTTGTCGGAATCGCACATGTACGAGCAAGCGCTTCCATATTTCGAGAACGCTCTAAAGATAGCGAGCGCGACGCCCGATGCTGGTTATCAATACACGACGAACGAGGCGCGCTTACAAACGCTAATCGGGCTGGGACAGATTGATCCTGCTCAACGTTTGGCGGCTGACATCTTGGCGCACGCACAACAGAGTCACCTGTCCCAACAGCAAGCAATCGTGTTAAGTGTAGCCGCCCGCATTGCTCGAGCCCGAAAGGACGATCGAGAAGCATTCTCCGCGCTTGAGCGGTCGATTGCCTTGTCTGAGGCTGGCGGCTATATACGGGAACTCGCTGAGGCGCAATCTCTACTCTCAAACATGTATCTGGAGCACGGAGATCTACAGAAGGCAGAGCAGTTCGCTACACTGGCGGCCGACTCGACGCAGGCAAGTGGTGACGTCTGGTCGGTTCCCGAGCGCTTGAAAACACTGGCGGAATTGCAGACCAGCCAAGGCAAATATGCGGACGCGGATCGTGTTTACGATCGAGCAGCCGCTTTCATCGACTCAATGATAGGCAACTTCTCAAGCGTTTTGGAGAAGACTGCCGTGATCAGGGCATCGAGCGAGATGTACTCGCAGCACTTTTCGTTGGTCGCTGAGCGACTCAACGACCCAACAAAAGCGTACGCCATTGTTGAACAAGTTCGCGGACGCATCACTACTGACCTCTTAATGGCCGGCTCGGTCACCTCAGACGAAGCAAAGAAAACTGAGAGAGCCGTCTCTCAACTCAGGTTGAAATTGAGGGCGGCGCGCTCGACCAACGAGGTGCGCCGTGTTCGCGACCAAATCTTCATGGTGGAGCAGTCCCGCTGGATAACCCCGGGGATCAGCATTCTAAAAGCTCAATCGCACAACACAATCGAAATCGATCGTGTGCAGAACAGCCTGAGTGCTTCAGCCGTCATCCTTGAGTACGTCATGACTGACCCGCGCTCGTATTGCCTGGTCATTTCTCGCACGGCTTCGCGCATAGTGCCGTTAGCCAGCAAGCATCAGATTGAAACACTCGTTGCGGATTATCTGAAAGCCGTCAAGGCGAAGCAAGCAGCTCACGCCGAGGCCCGTCATCTATATGATCTTCTTGTTCGGCCTATTTCTGAAGCTGAACAAAAAGAGAATCTCGTGGTGATACGCGACGGTCAGCTACATCTTGTGCCGTTCGACGGACTCATAAATGTAGCAGGACGTTATATTGCTGAAGCGCACACCGTCATCTATGCACCATCCGCAACAAGCTTCTACCTGCTTGCAACGCAAAAGCACCGCGCACGCGAGTTTACACACGCCCTTCTGGCAGTCGGCGGAATTCCCTACAACCGCACTGAATTAAAGCAGGTTAGTCTCACGCGCGGCTACGACGCCACCGACCTTTCTAACCTGCCTGCATCCAAAGATGAGGTGCTTGCAGCCGAAGCCGCGATTCAGGGTCGCAACGATACCCTTTTGCTCGGCTCAATCGCAACTGAGGCTGCCTTCAAACGTGCCGATCTGGCGCAATATCGCTTTGTTCATCTAGCAGTTCATGCGTTTGCTAGTAGAACAGATCCGGATAGCTCGGCCTTGGTTTTGTTAAGCGATCCATCAGCAGGTGAGGATGGTTTTCTGCAAGCTTCGGAAATCGTTCCGCTCCGGCTCAATGCGGAACTAGTAATTCTGTCGGCTTGCGATACGGCGGTCGGCCCGGTACAAGGCGAAGAGGGGATTGCGACGCTTTCCAGGGCCTTTCTCCTGGCCGGGGCGAAAACGGTCGTTTCGACACTGTGGTCGGTCGATGACAACTTCTCGCTCTTCCTCATGAAGCATTTTTATAAGCACCTGGCCGCGCACGAGCCGGCGGCTTACGCCCTCACAGCGGCAAAACGCGATATGTTGCGAAAGTTCGGTCACGAGGCGGTTCCTTACTATTGGGCCGGCTTCACTTTCGAAGGTGTAGCTGATTCCGCTATATCATCGTATGCCAAAAAGCAAAGAGCCAACAATGTTGCTAAGTCCAAGGATTCGCACTAAAATTCTGACTTCCATTAGGAAGCGTGTTCTTAAACACCACATCAACGTCAGCGGTGTGAGCTACGAAGCGTGGACGCAGCACTTCGATGAGCGAAAGCCGGAGTTGCTCGCCGCGGACACAGATGGGTTCGAGAACGGGGTACGGCAACTTCTATCAGAACTTGGGAGTAGCCATACAGTGTTCTATCATGAACGCTCGAACCGGCTTCTACCACAGCATTCGATCAACGCGACTCTTCGGTGGTCTAAACAGGCTGGCGACGAGCGCTGGATTTTCTTGGATGTCTTCGAAGATGGTCCAGCTCACATTGCTGGTATCAAGCCAGGCGACATGCTACTCGCCGTAGACGGCACTTCGTACCTGCCTCCGGCCATGCCGCCCTTCGGGACAGGGCAGACGTACAGGCTAAGGGTTTCAGACATCCGAGGAGAGAACCCCCGGGACATTGCAGTCGAGGTTCCAAACAGAAGGGGCACAAAAGCGCGGCCACCGATTGTCGAGCCCAAGAGCCTGGCACGCGCAATTATCGCTCCAAGCGTGGGGCTTCTAAAGATAGCCTATTTTCCCGGTGCGATGGGGATGCGGTTTGCAGAGGCGCTAGACACGGCCGTCGGAGATCTCAACCGGCGCGGGTGCGATCGTCTCATCATTGATCTGCGAGGAAACATCGGCGGCAGTTTAGGCTTCGCGAGGCTCGCGAGCTATTTGTGTGCGGGAGAAATTCCTATC
>DATLVQ010000786.1:0-3975 GCA_035577325.1 Bryobacteraceae bacterium
TCCATTGAAGGCCAGGTGCTGAATTCCCTTACCGGCGAGCCCGTCAGGAAGACTCACATCACTTTGCAAGGCATGGGTTCGACAAACGGCAGGGGCCCTTCGACCCATGGTGGCATCACCGACGCGGGCGGGCGATTTGCCATACAGGACGTCGAGCCGGGCAACTATTTCATGACGGCCGAGCGGAACGGCTTCACCAACGGGCAATCCGGAGGACGCGGCCGGGATCAGTCGTCGACGTCAGTGACGCTCAATCCGGGCCAGCATATCAGCGACATCGTGTTAAAACTGGTTCCGCACGGCGTGATCATCGGCCGCGTGCTCGATGCAGACGGCGAGCCGGTGCAGGGTGTGCAGATCAGCGTTCTGCACAATCAGTTCGTTCGCGGCAGGCGGGAACTCACACCATCCGGAGTAAGCGGCACCGACGACCTGGGCGAGTACCGCATCTTCGGCCTCGCGCCCGGCAAATACTACCTCAGCGCAACCTACCGCCGCTGGAACATGATGATGGCGCAAGACCGTACGCCTGGCGGCGCGCCCGAAGAAGGCTACGCGCCGACCTATTTTCCCGGCACCACCGATCCCGCCGGCGCGGTGGCGATCGAAGTGTCGGCCGGCTCCGTGTTAGCCGGCACGGATGTCACCCTTCGTAAGATTCACACCGTGCGGATTCGTGGCCGGGTGGCCAACCCCGCCGGCGACGGGCTCCCATCGCATACCATGTTACGTCTAATGCCCAGAAATTCCAGGTTTGGCGGGTTCTATTCACAGATGTGGACGCAGGCGCTGCGCAACCGCGGCGGCACATTCGAGTTTCGCGGCATCGCGCCAGGGGCTTATCTGGTGTGGGCGCAATGGTCGGATGAGGGACAAGGTTATACCGTCTCGCAGTCGGTGGATGTGGGCAACAACAATCTCGACGACGTCACCGTACTGCTCTCTCCGGGCGTGGAGTTGAAGGGCCAAGTCCGCAGTGAAGGCTCGGGCGACGTGAAACTCGGAAGCCTGCATATCAGTCTGGAAGCCAAGGAGACGCAGCAGCGCGGTGGGCGAGGCGCCCAGACGAACGACGATGGCACTTTCGACCTCCCGAACGTCTCCGCCGACCGCTATTGGGTAAATGTCTACGGCTTGCCGCAGTCGTTCTATGTGAAGTCGATACGCATGGGCGATGCGGATGCGCTCGAGTCCGGACTGGATACTACCCAAGGCGCAGCCGGAACCCTGGAAATTACTGTAAGCGGCAATGGCGGCCAGATCGAAGGCAGCGCCGCCGATTCGAAGCAGAAACCCGCGCCCGGAGCGTTGGTCGCTTTGGTGCCCGACCCGCCGCGCCGCGAGCGATTGATGCTCTACAAAGCAGCGGTGGCCGACCCTACCGGACACTTCACCATCCCAGGCATTGCTCCGGGTGAATACAAGCTGTACGCGTGGGAACAAATTGAAGACGGCGCTTACCAAGACCCGGAGTTTCTGAAGCTATACGAGAACCAGGGGCAGGCCGTCACCATTCGCGAGGGCAGCCGCGAGACCGCGCAGTTGAAAGTCATTGCAGTGACGGACGCGCCGCCAAAAAACGCCGGGAACTGAAGAGGGTAACGAAAGCGCAAGACCTGTATGCGTAAATCCTGGATAGCTTCGCTGTTCCTCGCGGCCAGAGTACTGGGCGCACAGCAAAGCGCGGCGCCGAAACACCAGGCGCCTCCGAAGCAGGAGAGCGGTTCGATCCAGGGACGCGTTGTCAACGCCGTGACGGGCGAGGCCGTCAAGAAGGCCGACATCGTGCTTTCGCGGAGTGAATCCCAACAGAACCAGAGTTACACGACCACCACCTCGGCCGGCGGCTGGTTCGCCATGCAGGATGTTGAACCTGGCAGATACCGACTCATGGTCAGCAAGCGTGGCTACGCCCACTTGCAGTATGGCGCTCACGGGCCCGGCCGGGCTGGCGCGGCGCTTTCACTCGACCCTGGCCAACACCTGGCTGATATCACGTTGCGTATGTCGCCGCAGGCCGTGATTGCGGGCCGCGTCATCGATGAAGACGGCGACCCAGTGCCCTTTATTGGAGTGCAACTGATGCACTACACGTACCATAAGGGTAAACGAAAGCTTGAGTCCTGGGATAATTCGGGCACGAACGACTTGGGTGAATACCGTCTGTTCGGATTGTCACCCGGCAGATACTATCTGAGTGCGACACCCTTCGAACGCCCTCGCCTGACTGGCGGGCAGGGCTACGCTCCCACGTATTACCCCGGGACCAGCGATCCCGCGAGCGCGACTGCGCTCGAATTGCAATCGGGCACGGTGCGGCGCGGCGTCGATATCACGCTCACCAAGACCCGCACAGTGCGGCTGCGCGGGCGTGTCGTAGCCCCCATGGCGTCCGCAATTATGGGTACGTATGTGACGCTGACACAGCGCGACGATTCGCAATCCATATTCGAACGCCAAGATGGCGCGAATATGGACCCCCAAGGCAACTTCGAGTTTCCAAGCGTTGTGCCCGGGGCATACATAGTTCAAGCGACGAAGAACAGCCCCAGCAAGATGTATGCGGCGGTGCAAGCGGTCGACGCGCGCGGGAACGATGTCGAGAATATCGTCCTGGAGCTGGCTCCGGCCGCGGAGCTGAGAGGAAACTTGCGCGTCGAAGGCCGCGCGCTAACGAGTTTGGGGGACCTTCAGGTCGCTCTCCAACCCGATGGAGCCACTTACGGCTGGGCCGTCGGACAGGTCAAGGCCGATGGAACCTTTACAATTCCAAACGTGACCCCCACCCACTATGAACTGAATGTGCACGGATTCACCGACGACTATTACATCAAGTCCGCGGCCGCGGGCGGCAAAGATATTCTCGAAGGGGGCTTCACTTTCGCGCCCGGCACGAACAGCACCATCGAGATCGTGTTGTCTGGCACCGGCGGCCAAGTCGAAGGCGTCGTCTTGAACGCTGACCAGCAGCCGGCAACCGAGGCCAGCGTCGTAGCCGTGCCCGACGAACCCCGGCGCACGCATTGGCGATTCTACAAAGACGGCCACACTGACCAATACGGCCGCTTCACGATAAAAGCCCTCGCGCCGGGCCGGTATAAACTCTTCGCCTGGGAAGACGTCGAAGAGGGCGCCTACCAGGATCCGGATTTCATCAGAAAGTTCGAACCGCTCGGCGAGGCTGTCGTCATTCGCGAGAACAGCCACGAAAGCGCGCAATTGAAACTGATCCCGGCCGGCGAAAAGAAATCTCCGAAGTAGAGCGTCGCTGCCGCTCAGCTTCACATCAAGCACGTATGTGTGCCCGGTTCACTTCCTCCGTTTGGCCGCTTTCACCCGTTGCGCTTCTACCAGCGAGAACTGTAGTTTGCGCTCCGTGGCGTCCACGCGCTCCAGCAGCACCCGTGCGCGATCCCCGATCGAAAACTCGCGCCGCGAGCGCTGCCCGATGATCTTACGCACGTTTTCGTGGTACGTGTAGCGGTCGCCCGGCAGCGAATCGATCGGTACCAGACCCTCGATGAACAGGTCCGTCAGCTCGACGAACAGGCCGTACTTGGTCGTGCTGATGATCAGCGCATCGAACTCTTCACCCACGCGATTTTCCATGAACTTGGTCTTTTTCCATTCGACCAGTTCTCGCTCGGCGTCGGCGGCCTGGCGCTCGGATTGCGAAGATTCGTCCGCGAAGGCGCTGAGTTCGGGCAGCGATGAGTATGCCCTTTGGTCGAACGACGCCGCCAACAGGCGGTGCACGATCAGGTCGGGATAGCGGCGGATGGGTGAAGTGAAATGGGTATAGCTCGCGGCCGCCAGTGCAAAGTGGCCTACGTTATCGGTCGAATAGCGCGCCTGTTTGAGAGAGCGCAGCATGAGATAGCTGAGGATACGTTCCTCTGGCTTGCCCTCAATTTTGGCCACCAGCTTCTGATAATGGCGAGGCGAAATCTTGACCTCGCCCGGCAGCACGACTTC
>DATLVQ010000787.1:0-3404 GCA_035577325.1 Bryobacteraceae bacterium
CGCTGCGCTGAATCTTAGAGGATGCGCCGGGATTCTTGAGCCTGGCGCGCCACCCGGCCGGCTGCTTGCGCCATGTGGTCCACATATTCGGCGTGCCCGCGCCTTCGAGCGCCAGCAGCTGAAAATCGTGGTCGCGCGTGTAATCCACAATTTCCCCGCGCATGAGCCGCACCCCGTCCCAGGTGTCTGGTTTCTTGCCATTCGGGGCCAGGCCGCTCAATTGCAGCCGCGCGATGCCGCCCGGTTTGAGCACGCGCCGGATTTCGTCGAAGCATGACAGCACAACATCCCGGCTGGGGATGTGCCGGAATACGGCGTAAGAATAGACAAAATCGAAATAGTCCGCGCTGAGCGGCGCCAAGTCTGAGCCGCTGGTGGCGTGGAGATGCATACCGCTCGCGCCGCTGAAGCGCGCTTCGGCGAGGCGGATCATTTCATCCGATACGTCGACGCCGTGAAGCTCGCCGAAATTGCGGCTCATGGGCCGCATCAGCCGCCCCGGGCCGCAGCCCACTTCAAGCGCGCGCCGGGCCTGCGGCGGGAGGTTGCGCGGCAGGCGTTTCAGTTCTTCCTCAAGCAGCCGTACTACGTCGCCTGCCGAAGAGAAGAATTCTTCGTCCGGCTGGCCGCGCCGGCCGCACGCGACGTAATACCGGGCATCCTCGCGCGCGCGCTGGTTCCAATCGTCGCGCATCTGTTGAAGTACGGCCGGGTCCGCCATTCCTCGCCATTCTATCCTCAATTCCAACGTCCGCCCCGGCCCAGGGACGTGATGCGGGGACCAATCGTTATTGTCTCCCCGCCTACAGGCTCGCCCCCAAACCGCGAGAAGTGCCTGGCAGCGGGAATGGACGCCTATCTCAGTAAGCCAGTGCGAGGCGGTGAACTATATGACGCCATCGATTACCTGCTGAGCGATCGAGCGCTCGGTTCCTGAAACAGTGATCGCTTCCTCACGCGCCGCCGCGGGTTTTTGGGTCTTGTAGCGCTCTGCAAACCATCGCCTCGCAAGAGGAGCGACCTCTTAGCGCCTCTGCTGAAAAATTTTCAGCGGCGGCTGGGCGCCTGTCGCTTATCCTGCCGCATTAATCGTGCGGCGCCATGTGGGATAATCTGCCAGACTCATGAAAGTTGTTTACGACGATGTCGTCAAGAAATACGGCCATGTTGTGGGCGTCGACCGCCTTTACCTCCAAATTCAGGGCGGCGAGTTTATCGTCCTGTTAGGCCCGTCGGGGTGCGGCAAGACCACCACGCTCCGGATGCTGGCGGGCCTTGAGAATGCCACCAGCGGCAATATCTATATCGGCGACCACTGCGTGAATGAGGTGCCGCCTCGCGACCGCGACGTGGCCATGGTTTTCCAAAGCTACGCCCTCTATCCCCACATGACCGTCGCCGGAAACATTGCTTATCCGCTGCGCGTGCGCCAGGTCCCGCGCCAGGAAATTCCCAGCCGGGTGCAAAAGGTGGCCGCGCTGCTTGGCATCGGCGAACTGTTGGAACGCCGGCCCAAGGAACTCTCCGGTGGACAGCGGCAGCGGGTGGCCCTGGCGCGCGCCATCGTGCGCCAACCGCGCGTGTTCCTGATGGACGAGCCCCTTTCGAATCTCGACGCCAAGCTTCGCCTATACATGCGGCGCGAGCTGAAGCGCCTGCAATATGAGCTGGGCACTACAACCCTCTACGTCACGCACGATCAGGCCGAAGCCATGACCTTGGCCCATCGCGTGGCCGTCATGGACGCTGGAAAGCTGCAACAATTCGACACGCCGCTCAACATCTACCAGCGCCCGGCCAATAAATTTGTCGCCGGTTTCATGGGCAGCCCCAGCATGAACTTTCTCGATGGCAGAATCGATCACGCGGCGCGAAAATTTGTCAGCCAGGGACTGGCGCTGGACCTTGGAGGGCAGGTCTTGGCCCGGCTTAACAGCGCTGAGAACGTGACGCTAGGCGTGCGCCCGGAGGATGTCAGGTTGTCGGTTACGGAGTTTGCGGGCGGGATCCCGGCCGGGATTTATGTCACGGAGGCGCTGGGCAACGAGACTTTCGCCTCCTTAAATCTCGGGGACGGCAAGATCATCGCCCGCGCCGACCCGGCGGTAAACCTCGACATAGAAGCCAAAGTTTGGGTTTCGTTTGACGAAGCCAAATTTCATTTCTTCGACGCGGCTTCCGGCAACCGGCTGCAGTAGGCAACGTGCCGATCGCGGACCAGGGTTGATCGCTTCTAGCGGGTTCTCCCGTCTTTCTGACTGGCGAGCCACTCGGCGGCGCTCACGCCGCCTGCCCGTTCGATCCCTGGCACAAAGAAGCTGTGCAGGTAATCCTGATCCGTGCCGCGAAACCAGCCGGTGTCGGCATGCAACGACACATTGATGGGCGCCACCGCCGCCGCAAACACGCACCAGATCGAAGCCTCATCCGAGCCATACAGTTCCACGCTGCCGGCGTTGCGTGAAGACGCGAACGCCAGGGCCGTCAGGACGTCCTGCACCCGCGCGGCATCATCGCTGCGGTTGAACGTCAGAAAAAATCGGTGCGATTTGTCCCTCGGCGCGGTCGCTGCTCCGGTTTGAAAACTGTCGATCAGCAGGACTGACTGACCGCGCTTGATCAAATCCTGAACCAGGAGCGATTTTCGCGCCGCCTCCGCGCCCCGCGGATCCACCACTAGCGCGATGTTTGGACCGGCAGGCAGCCACAGACCTGGAATGCGATCTTTTCGCAAAGGCCGGCTCATGAGAATCCGCTGTCCATCGATCATCGTCTTGACGTCATCCGGCCACTCTGCCCCTAGCGTGAACCGCAACGTTGCGCGCAGTACATTGCGGTCGTCCACGGCGGCGACACTGCTTCTCCCAGCGTCCTTCCATTTTTCAAGAACCTGATCGTAGCTCAGAGCCCCCGGCGGCAGCGGCCGCCCGTGGAACACAAGCATGTCTTGCAATCTCTCGATCTCGAGTTCTTTCTCGTCGTATTTGTACTCGCTGCGTCCGAGCACGTGTTTGCCGAAGAACCGGTAGACAGCCGCGCGGCTCTCATGATTGTAGTTATGCGGCGCGTCTACATGAGCATTCTCCAGCGCGGCGCCTTGTCCATAGAGCTCGTAGATCTTTCGAATCGCTGGGAATTCCTCCGCGGGCACGTGGCTGGTCCAATCCCCGGTAGCCGAGACCAGCAGCATCGGCCGCGGCGCCATCATGGCCGCGATCTCCACATTCGAGGTGTCAAAGCGCAGGCCCGGAGCGTTCTCGCAGAAATCACCGCCCTGCATGTAGGCCGATACCATGTTCACCGGCGCTGAGTAGCGCACCCGATCATCGATGGCAGTCAGAAGAAACGTCTGCGAGCCGCCTCCCGACGCCCCGGTCATGGCGATTTTCTCCGCATCCACATCC
>DATLVQ010000788.1:0-6471 GCA_035577325.1 Bryobacteraceae bacterium
AGTACGAAAGGGCGCTGGAATATAACGTCAAAGACGATGCTCTAGGAAATGACGGCTCTTCGTGGTGTTTAGAAACCACGAGAGGGTTTACTTATTCCAAAGCCTGTTTTTGGAGTCCGGAGTACAACACAGAGGAAAGACACCTGACAGGAATGCTTGCCCTTGGTCGCGCACTCTGGCATCTAGCGGCGATAGACGACAAACTTTACCGATCAGTTGCCCCCGCTTCGGGTCGGCTCGCGACCGACGAAATCGTTCGCGCGGAGTTTACACTGGTATGAGGCCACCGGAATCGGTAAGCGCGAAATGAAGATCAAGGCGTTCCTTTAGAGCGGAATACCCATGGCAAAAGCAACAAAGCGTCTATTCATCTGTCTCGACAACGCGGGATATGAGGTCTCCCTGGAGCGACTCAAGATTTACGTCGCATTGGCGGATGTACGGGCCGAGCGGAGTGGTCACCTCCGGATCATTGACGAGTCCGGAGAGGATTACCTGTATCCGGTTCAGCGCTTCGTTGCCGCAGAACTACCCCTTGCGACTCGGCGCGCCGTCCTACACGCCGCCTGACAATCGATTGGACCGATCGCGGCGGCCGGCAGGCGAAATTCGGGTATGGCGGGTTTGGCATGTCCAATTGCGTTTCTCCGTCACCGGGTCTCATTACTTGATGGTCAAACTTCGCTAACTCGCTACAATTCAACATCTTTTACCGGGAAGGTTTGTAGCCGTGGCGAAACTTGATTCGCGCCTTGCTCCTGCCTACTCCATCGAACAGGCTGCCAATTATCTGAGGATTCCGGTGCCGCCGGTTCGGTCATGGGTGCATGCGGCGACCTACGAGGAGATTGTGGACGCGCTCGCTTATGAGCGGGCTGCGTGAGCGACCGATACGACGATTCTTTGGTGTCGGAGGGACAATTCGAGCCCGGATCGAACGGTCTCGTATTGCGCAATCTGCGTGGAATTGTCGATCCGACGGCAATGGATCGCCTGGAGACTGCTGAACTCGCCAGAACAGTGGATGGGCTAATTAACGAAGTAGATCGAGACCATCGATTTTTTGCTCACGACATCTGTCATATGCATGAGCGCTGGCTGGTTGGCATTTACGACTGGGCCGGCCGGTATCGATCGGTCAACATGCAGAAAGACGGATTCCCATTTGCGGCCGCCAGTCGGATCGAACGGCTCATGTCTCTCTTGGAAGCGGATGCGCTGAAGCGATGCACGCCATGTCGATTTCAAAATGATCGTGTCCCAGGTAGTGGTGTAAGAGCGTAGGCAGTTGAGGGATCGCTGCCGCCCGTCTGGGCGGCAGCATCTTGTTCAGCGGCCATCACGGATCTTGGTTTAAGGTTCGGTTACCAAGCCAGAACTTCAATCGGAGACCCATGATGGCCAAGCCTAGCATTGCATTGTCTGAGCTCCTGGAAAAGGGGGCAGATAGCGATCTTTTGCGTGAGATGATCCAGCACATCGTGCAGCGCGTGATGGATATGGATGTCGAGAATATCTGCGCCGCCTCCTACGGGGAACGCAACCCCGACCGTCAGAACAGCCGTAACGGTTACCGGGAGCGGCTCTGGGAAACCCGTGCCGGGGCGGTCAACGTGAAGATCCCGAAGCTACGATCGGGGAGTTACTTCCCGCCGTTTCTAGAACCGCGCAGAACCGCCGAAAAGGCTCTGGCCGCCGTGATCCAGGAGGCGTATGTGCAGGGCGTCTCGACCCGTTCCGTGGACGAGCTGGTCAAGGCGATGGGCATGACCGGAATCTCCAAGAGCCAAGTCAGCCGGCTGTGCGGGGAGATCGATGAACGGGTCAACGCGTTCTTGGATCGACCGATCGAGGGCGACTGGCCGTATCTGTGGATCGATGCGACCTATGTGAAATCGAGGGAGGCCGGCCGCATCGTCGCGAAGGCCGTGATAATCGCCGTCGCCGTCAACACCGAGGGTGTGCGCGAAGTGCTGGGAATGGCGGTCAATCCGTCCGAAGCGGAAACCTTCTGGAGCGACTTCTTGCGCTCCCTGACACGGCGGGGGTTACGCGGCGTGAAGCTCGTCATCTCCGACGCCCATGAAGGTCTGAAAGCCGCGGCGGCGAAGGTCTTGGGTGCCACCTGGCAGCGCTGCAAGGTGCACTTCCTGCGCAATGCGCTCGCCCACGCCGGCAAGGGGCAACGCCAGATGGTGCTTGCCGCGATCAATACCGTGTTCGCACAGGACTCCTTCGACTCGGCGATCGCACAATGGCGGGTGGTTGCCGACCAGCTGCGAGCGAAGTTCCAGAAGCTCTCCGAACTGATGGACGGCGCCGAGGCGGATGTCCTGGCCTACATGGGGTTCCCAAAGGCGCATCGCACGCAGATCCACACCACAAATCCGCTCGAGAGGCTCAACGCCGAGATCAAGCGCAGGACCGATGTCGTCGGAATCTTCCCGAACTCTGCAGCCGTGATACGCCTCGTCGGTGCGCTACTGCTCGAGCAAAACGACGAGTGGCAACTGCAGCGGCGCTACATGCAGCTTGAAGGGTTACAGTCCTTGAGCAACAATCAACCCGCTCGGTTGTCCGCAGTGGTCAACTGAGTACGAGTGGACCTGCCAAGATCCATGACTCGTACACCACCTCACGGGACACGATCTTGCCGGAAATCTTCGGTGGAGCAACACGGATGGCCGAAGGATCGTCGAAAGCTGTCTGATGGACGTGTAAACCGTGCGACGGTCTGCAATGCTGCCTACACATCGGAGCGCAACAGCCTGTGCACGTATCCCTGCGTGGCGTCACATACCGCGAAAATTCACACGCTAATCACACCTGGCATGAGGCGTCGCGCCAATCTGCCTGTTTTCAAGCCCCGGAGGCGCCGCCCGTGTGGGTTCGATTCCCATCGCCTGCTCCACTTCCAGGCAACGCCAGGCCACGCAGGGCTACAAGATTGGGGTCAAGGCATTGATCCGATGGGAAAGTCATGGAATCGACGCTGAGGGGGCGACGGTCTCATGGCCTCACATATCCCCGCTTTGTCCCGAGATTCAGACGTACAGTCACACGCAGCAGCCACAAAAATAAATTGTGTGAATCGCATTTATCGCGGCAGTGCGACTTCAGGTGCACGCGAAGTCAAGCCCTTGATTCCTCCGTCTACTGACTCACTATCAAGCGGGCCGAACCAAGACTGCACTCGGTTGCGGAACAAGCTTCGCCGGAAACGCTCGCTCCAGCACCGCGGGAAGGAGGGGTCTCAGTTTTAGCAGGAAGTCCCAGGCCATCAGCAGAGCCCCGGCGGCAAATACCACATCGCCAGGAAATCTCATCCATTGCCAGAATCGGGTCGTGTCGTAGAACTCTTGACTCCGCGCGTAAGCGAGTCCGTGTTCAAATACCGCATCCAACTGGGGCCAGCCGATTGGAAAGAAGTTGAACAAGATCCAAAGCACGAGTCCGCCGTTGTAGAGCCAGAAAGCCCATCGCCCGAGTTTCTCGCCAAATGCATAGCGGTCACCGGCGATATACCGTAGACAGAAATAAACAAGACCGAGCCCCAACAAACCAAACGCACCGAATAGCGCAGTGTGGGCGTGATTCAGCGTGAGGAAGGTCCCGTGCTCGTAGTAATTTGCGAGCGGTGCATTTAATGTTCCGCCTCCAAACACGCCGGCGCCCAAGAAATTCCAGAATGCCGCTCCGACCACGTAGAGATAGGCAAGCCCATATTTGAACTGCGGATCTCTTCTTATCAGGCGATGATGTTTGATTGCTTCGATGACCAGCAGGACCAACGGCAACACTTCGATGAACGAGAACATGGAGCCGAGCGGCACCCACATACCTGGTTCGCCGGCCCAGTACAAATGGTGCCCCGTACCGAGGACGCCTCCGAGGAAGATCAAGATGATCTCAAGGTACACGGACCGCTCGGCCAGCTTGCGGGACACGAGGCCCACGGACATCAACAGATAAGCGGTGATTGCCGCCGCAAAGAATTCGAACGACTGCTCGACCCAGAGATGAACGACCCACCATCGCCAAAAATCAGAGATCGTGAAGGACTTCTCTATCCCGGTCAGTGGAACCATTCCAAATACATACAGCACAGCGATATTGACGGTTGATGCCCACAACAGGTGTTCCAATTTGATGGCGCCCGTCCAGAACTGCCGTGTTGCTGACTTCAGACCGGCAGATGTCGGCCATAATGCTCTGAGTACGAGCAAGCTCCATGACGCGAGCCCCACGAAAAAGCCGATTTGCCAGAAGCGGCCGAGTTGAATGTAGGACATCCCTTGGTTGCCAAACCAGAACCACCCCTCTCGGATGTAGCCCATGATGCCCAAGTAGTTGCCCGCCAGAGCACCCAACACAACGAACAGCGTCACCCAAAACAGAAGATCAACGAGGAAGCCTTGGCCGACGGCCTCTCTACCGCTGATCGCAGGTGCAAGGAATAAGGCGGCCCCAATCCAAGAGAGCCCGATCCACACCAATGGTGTTTGAATGTGAACGTCGCGCAGGAAGTTGAATGGCAAAACCGAGTCAATCTTGATGCCATAGAAGTCGGCTCGCTCGGAATAGTAATGAGCCATGATCGACCCGACCAGAATCTGCAGCAGGAACACGCCGGCGACGACCAGGAAATACTTGCCTATCTTTCGCTGGCTCGGCGTGAGCGGTCGAAAGTTCGCGAAGACGGGATCCATCGGTGCGTCATCAGGATCATTGAGGTAGAGCTCGTAGATCCAAATGATCAATCCGAATGCAAAGAACGTGAAGCAGAAGCTAATCCACGTCCAGTGAAATGTGCTGGTGGTTGGTGTGTTTCCAACAGAGGGCTCAAAGGGCCAGTTCTGTGTCCAGGACGTCGTAGTCCCAGGTCTGCGCGCGACCGTCGTAAGCGAGGAATAGATGAGAAAGTCGGCAGTCTGTATCGCGCCTTCTTTATCGAGACTATAGGCCCGCGTCCACCCCTTGGCGAAATCGTCGTGCTGAATTTTCTCCGCGATTTCACCTTGCAGGGCTCTTATGGCGGCGGCAAGCGCATTGGGAATGGCGGCTTCGCGCTTCGTGAGATCGACCCCTTGCAGTTGCGCTTGCATGATTGACCGCACGGTGTTTTGGCGATCGGTGGTCGGTGCCGGCACTTTATTGATGTTGTCTTCGGTTAGTTGTCCGAGGCGCACCAAATACTCGGCGGTATAGTCGGGACCGAAATAGGAACCCATTCCATAGAGACTGCCGTAATCCATCAAGTCGGCTTTCTGAAACCCAGCCTTACCTGCTTGAATGTCCGCTGCCGTCATCAGCACCGCGCCATTGGTGGTCACAAAGCGATCAGGAAACGGGGGTGCTTCTTTGTAGGTCACGCCGATCGTCCAGGCAAGCACAGAGAACGTCACGACGGCGACGCCCAACAAGATCCATTTGAGTACGTTACTGACGGGGTCTATGAGACAATTCGCGGCTGCTTCCACTGCCAAGGCGATCTCCTCGTCAACCGCGCGATCAAAAACTCGATTGACTGCGCAGAAAACATAAGTGAATCAGCTGAACATGATAATGACGGGCACGAGCCTGGCCACGACGTCGCTTGCGCATGAGGCGTCCTTTGTCGTGGGACTGCTTCCATATGTTACCGAACGCAACATCGTCCCTCTGTGCGGGAGCCAACATAGCTGGTCGTAGGGAAGATCTGCTCATTCGTACTTGCTGTATGTGGAAGATGTGGAGGCGAAACTGCTTGGTTGCCAAAAGAAATCTGTTGCCTTGAGAGCGCAGGGTGGGCGCGATATCCGAAGGACCTCGACCGACAGGCACGATGCCGAACGCGTAGTTAGGCCGCGGCTGGAAGTGGTAACAATAAACGTAACATGTTACACTTATTATTATGGAGACACCCAAAAGAGGCCCCGGTCGGCCCCGCAAACCCGGCGCTCCCGATGCGGCGGAGCGGATGCGCGCGGCGCGAGAGCGCAAGCGCCGCGCGGGCTTTCGATTGCATCAGAGCTGGGTCGATGCCGCACCCCAGGGGTACTCCGATCACCAGCGCCTCGATGCCAGGAGCCTTGCGATGCACTGCCTCGTAGCCAGAAAACTTCTGGCGAATCCGGCACTCATCGCCCAGGCGCGCAGTACGCTTGCGCGCTGGAGAGCGCAAGCGGCAGAACCCGTGCCATCGTACTTTCTCGAGTGGGGGCGCATCCTCGAGGGAAGCCCGGGGGAAATCGCCGCCTTTCTGGCAAGCATGCGAGAAGACGCAACGCGGCTTCGGCAATCCTCTCCTTTTACGAATCTCCTGACGCCCGAAGAGCGCGCGAGGATCTTCGAGGCCTTCCGGTGACGCGCGAACAGCTGGAGCATCTGCTGCGCGCGAGCGCCTCCATATTGATCAACAGCGGCAGCCGCTTATCCACGCAAGAATTGGTGGTGATTGGCAGCCAGGCTATCCTGGGCCAGTATCCGCAG
>DATLVQ010000789.1:0-3660 GCA_035577325.1 Bryobacteraceae bacterium
GTGGAACACCAGTATTATCAACGGAATTTTATCACGTGGCCGATGAACGCACAGCAGCCTCAAATATCTTTTCTCATGGGCGCGAAGGGATCGGATGGTCTTTGTCGTTGTTGTTAAAAGATGCGCCTTACCACACGTACCCCGATAAGAGTGCTAGTGGTCGAGCCACACCCCACGCGCCGCGACGCGTTGGCCACATTAATTGGCGGGGCGGCCGGCTTCCAGGTCTCTGCGAGCGCAGAAACCGGAACGGAGGCTGTGCAAATCTGCCGCCATAGCGCTCCTGATGTCGTCGTTATGGCCACGGAACTCACAGACGGCGACGCCATGCAGGTTACGGCCGAAATCCTGGGCGTGAGTCCGCGGACCGAAGTTGTTTTGATGCAACGTACCCGCGACGAGAGCGCGGCGATACGCGCGGTCCAATCGGGAGCGCTGGGTCTGGTGTCGACCAGAGCCCCCAGAAGCCGCCTGATGGAAGCCATTTACACCGTGGCGCAAGGCCGTGCGTACGTCGGGCCGATCCCTCTGGCAGCAGTGACAAAACGATTGGCGAGCCTGGGTACTGGCAGCTGAGGTATTTCAAACTTTCGCGCCCGATCAGTTCTTGGGCCAAGCTCCAACGTTTCGCAAAAACCGTTCGTATTTTTCTACTATCCACGCTAATCTGCTCAGATCTCTGTGGCATCTTTACAGCTTCCAACGTACTCTGTATAGAGCTAGACGACATCGAGTTGTGCCAGGGTGAGGCCACTGATGCCATTGCGACATCAAATGACAGACCGTAGGGAACACGTTCGACGGAGCGAGCGCGGGATGGCCCTTTTGAAACCAGCCCATTTGGACATGCCCCCCGTAACCGGGGTGCTCATGGACTCGAGCCAAAACGGATTTCGCGTCAGGCATCTGTACGCCGGCTTCCAGCCCAGTCAAGTCGTGAGCTATATACATCGCGTTCGCGAGGGCCAGGCCCGCGTGATCTGGCATCTGGCCACGGACGGGGAGTTTGAAACGGGGTTCGAATATTTGGACATTCCAGAGCAATAAGGTACGCCTGCATTTCAGAAACCAGCACTCATATAAGAACGCTTCGCCGAGGCATGACCGGGGGCGGCGTTAAATCGTGCATCCTAACAAGGCGCCGATGCGGTTGAGCAACCTTCGCCATGCCCCCGGGCTCTCCGTAACCTGGGTGATGGCATGTCTCGCCCGGTCGCTCCCGGCATCGCTGCCTACGAACTCCGGCCCGGCCACGAAGACCACGCTGATGTTGTCCGACCCGCCCATCTGATTCGCGGCGGCGACCAGATCTTCGGCGACGGCAGCCGGATCGCCGCAATATTGCTGTACGATAGCGTTGATTTCGACGGAGGCCAGCATATCGTTCAGGCCGTCGGTACAAAGCAGAAACGCCGCGGCAGGCCTGAATGGAAATGACTTGACCTGAATAAACTCATCGTCATCGGCAGTGCGCGGGCGGGAGCCCACGTCGCGGAATACTTCGTTGCGCTGCGGGTGCTCCATGGCGGCGGCCTCGCTGAGTTCACCCTGATCCTCCAGTTCGCCGACCGGCGAGTGGTCCGCGGTCAGCTTGCGCAGCGTTCCATTCCACGCGAGATAGAGCCGGGTGTCGCCGACATGGCCGACCGTGAGCTGGTCGTCGTGCGCGACGGCCAGTGTGAGCACGCAGGCCATGCCGTGCCATTCGTCGCGCTCTGCCGCCATGCGATGTATTTCGTTGTTGGCGGCGGTAATGGCCTGACGCACACGTCCTGCGATATCGCCCTCGGAGCCTTCGATCTGGCGCGGAATGATCTCGATCGCCGTTTGCGCGGCCAGTTCCCCGGCCGCGCGGCCACCCATGCCGTCCACCACGAGGAAAATGCCCGCGGCGTCATTGGTATAGACACGGTCTTCGTTATTGCTGCGCTGAAGCCCCGCATCGCTGGCCGCGCCGGACCGCCAGCCCGCCGTCACCCCCATAGCCATCAGCTCCGCTTCGCCCAGTGGGCCCAGGCGAACACGCAGACAAATACGAAGAAGAGGGCGATAAAAGGAATGTGCGGGCTGAAGAAGAGCGTCATCGTCTCACCTCAAAGGAAAGCGTGAGTACTTCAGCCACGCCAATTTGCGCCCGGTTGGGGAGCGCTTCCTCGACACCCTTCCTGAGACGCTTACCGTCCAGCCAGGTTCCATTGATACTCTTATCCAGGATGTGAAACCGCCCCGTGGCCGGATCGCGCCGCAAAGTAAAGTGTTCGCGCGATACCTCGTCGTTGGTATAGAGCGCAAGGTCCATGGCCAGGTCGTCGCCGCCGCGCCCGACGCGCACCTCGTTTTGCGAAACCAGATAAAGCTGGGGTCCGGAATCGTCTTCGTAGCGGATTTCGGCGTACACAGCGTCGGGCGCCCGCCGCACGGCCGCCGGCGCGCGCGGGCTAGTGACCGACGGTTCGCGATCCATGAGCGTGGTCTTGGTGCCTCGGAACCCGGGCTGGGCGGTTTCGTTCAACTCGGAGTGAATCTCAAGATCGCCCAGCGGAACAGAGCCTTCGGTATCGGGAAGAAACTCGAGGACCCAGTCTCGGCAGGCGATCTTGTATTCTTTGGATTGCCGGCCGGGACGCTTCAGGCCCATGAGCGTCGGTCGGCTGTTCAACTGCGCCACGCGCGCGCGCAAAGCCCGCTTGGCGTCCTCTTGAATGAGGTCGAAAACACCGGCTAACCGAGCGTGATCGTCCGGGTGGAGGTACAGGCTGAATACGCAGGGCAACAGCACGCTGTAACCCATCTCGAACTGGCCGATTTCCATGTTGCGGATCAGCTCATTGATGATGGCCTGGCCCGTGAGTTTGCCCTGCGGCGGTTTGGTGTCCCTCTGCGCCATGATGCTTCCGGTGCCCTCGACGCGCCAAAACAGCGGCGGGTTTCGGTTTCGATGGCTACACCTTCATTTGTGCAGATCGTATCACGAGCGGGCGCTTGCTTTTGATGCGAAGCAAAGCTTACATCATCGCCGTTGGCGGCGCGGGCTCATCCGGGCTGCCAGCATTGGCCAGCGGATAGCGCACTAGCACGTAGGCGATCAGTACCATCACGGCAATCCCGATCCAATACGAAGGACTTGCAGATAATTGCGGCAGCGGCTTATCCACAAAGTTGAACGTCGCGGTCACGAGCCCCAGCAGAGCCTCTCCCGCGATCATGCCCGAGGCCGCCAGTACGCCTACATTATCGACGCGCGCCCTCTGCGCCTCGTTATGGCCGCGCCGCTGGCTCGTCGTGTCGGTCACCCAGCGCATCATGCCGCCCACGAAAATCGCGAACACCGTCCCCAGCGGCAGGTACATTCCGATGGCTACCAGCATTGGGCTCTTCACGCGCACCAGCACCAGCGCGAATCCCATCAGCACGCCCACCATCACCAGCGGCCAGGCCATCTCCCCGCCCACAATGCCCTGCGCCAGGTATGCCATCAACCCAGCTTGCGGCGCCGGGAGTTTCGCGCTGCCGAAACCGCCCATGCCGCGATCGAGCACCATCAGCGGGAAATACATCACCAGACTTGCGGCCACCACGGCAATCAGCTCGACAATCTGAATCGACCTTGGCGTACCCCCGAGAATGTAGCCGACCTTGAAATCCTGCAACAATTCGCCC
>DATLVQ010000790.1:0-10876 GCA_035577325.1 Bryobacteraceae bacterium
ATCGCTCATAACGTCGAGGTGATCAAGAACACCGAAAAAACGCTGCCGAAAAAGCATCTGATCGCGCAGCAGATGGAAGGCCCCATGGGCGGCTCGTGCGACTTCACCGCGCACCCGGACGTCTCGGTCATCGTCACGCAATACGCCTGGGAGGGAAGCCACGAGCAGATGGGCGGCCTGATGGCGCTCGATTACGAGTACGACAAGAACAAGCCCATCGACTTCAACGAGACCGACTACTATCCAACCTGGTATCAAGGTGACAGAATTGCCGATTCCCGTGTCGAGGCGTGGGAGTTCGTCGTGGGCGGCGGTGGAAGCTTCAATCAGCTCAACGGACTTTACACGGTCCGCGACCCGGGCGCGAAGACTGAAGAAAACGCGCAGTTGCTTCGCGCTCTAAAGAGTCTGCACGATTTCATGTACAGTTTCGACTTCCTCAAGATGCATCCGGACAAGAGTTTCGTACGGGGTGGCATGCCGCTCGGCACTTACGCACGCGGAATGAGTGAGCCGGGAAAGCAGTACGCTTATTATCACCACCACAGCTCATTCGGTCGCAATACGGCGTCGTACAAAGTAACGCCTGGAAATTATCAGGAGACGCTCGTGCTGCACCTGCCTAGGGGTTCGTATCAGGCCGACTTTGTGGATGCGGCGACGGGCGCGGTAATAAGCAGCGAGAAGTTAACGTCAGACGGCGGAGACCACCCCCTCATCGCGCCTGCGCACACGGTGGATTTGGCGCTGCGCGTAAAGCGGGTTTAACTTCGAGCGGTCAGTTCGGATCCGGAGGGCGGCGTGCGCCGCCCCGTCATTCAAGATTCCCTAAAAGAAATAGCTTCTGCGTTCGCCGTCGTACTGGCCGGTTCTTAAGCAACAGTTCTTGAAACCTGCAGCTGGAACCGCACGGGCATAGATCGTTGCGGCCTAGTTTTTCGAGCAGGTCCTTATCGCCGTGGACGAACCGGAGGCCCGCCCTCACGCGCGTTTCGGAAGGAAATCCCTTGCGGCGCTTACTGCTGCGCTCGAAAGGAGGATTGGTTGATGTTGTTTTGGAGTTCCATGTGACGCCCCCTGTAGCCTCACAAGGTTACCACGCTGGCGAGACCTTGCGCTCAAGTGCCGCTGCGGACGGGTTTGATCTGTCAAAGGCTTAGCAGTGCCGATGGCCTGTATTTTTATTCTGGCCGCACCAGCATCTTCACGTGCTTGTCCTTCTCATTCAGTAGGCCGAAGTAACCTCGGCCGACCAGATCGTCCAGGCCGATGCGGTCGGTGATCAGTAGATCGCCGCGAAAACGCGGATCGGTCATGATGCGGATGGTTTCGTCGTAGAGGCCGTAGCCGCTCATGCTGCCTGAAATCGTTTTCTCGCGAAACACGACGTCTGTCAGATCGATGGCGGCGGGTTTTTCGAACACTCCCATGATCACCAGGCGTCCCCGCGTGCGGGTCAGCCTGCCCGCCATCAGCACCGTCGCCGGCTGGCCGGCGCATTCCATGACGAGGTCGAATCCTGCGCCATCGGTAATTTCGAGCGCGCGTTTCTCGGGATCCTCACGCATGGGGTTGATGACGAAATCGGCGCCGCACTGCCGGGCGGCTTCAATCCGCCGCTCGGCCACTTCGAACGCAACCACGCGCCGGGCGCCGCGGATTCGCGCCGCCATCAACGCCATCAGACCGATCGGCCCGGAGCCCACGATTGCGACATTATCTTCGGGTCCAGGCTGGACTTGCGCGACGGCGCGCACGGTGGAGGAGAACGGCTCAACCAGCGCGCCGATCTCGTCGGTAATGGCATCGCCCAGGTGATAGCACTGGTACGCATTCAGGTTCAGCCGCTCAGCCAGGGCGCCGCCAGTCCAGGAAGTGCCCAGAAACGCTACGCGATCGCATTGTGCCATCGAGCCAGTCATGCACCAGCGGCACTTCCCGCAGCCCACGATGGGACACGCGGCGACGCGGTCGCCCACTGAGAAGGTTTCGACGCCCTCTCCCACGGCGGTAACCTGGCCCGACATCTCATGGCCGATAATCACCGGAGCCTGTACGCCCGTCAACGGATGCGGATGGCCGAGTGGGATGTAGAGCGGCCCGCCCAGGTATTCATGCAGGTCGGTTCCGCAAATGCCGCACCACGCCACCTTGACTTGTACCTGCCCGGGCGGGGGCGCCGGCGGTTCGCTCACCCTTTCGATGCGGACATCCTGGCGCCCGTGCCACACCGCGGCTTTCATGCGCCTTCTTTCTTGAGATAGAGCACGGCCGGCCCGGTGAAGGGCACCGCGAAAGATTGCTCCTTTCCACCGGTGGCATTGCCTCCGGGAGTAATGGATCCTTCAGCCGGTTGCATCCATTCCACGCTGAATCGGCCGCGTGCGTGCGACAGATCCACCGAAACCTGGTCTCCTTCCGGCAGGTAGACCAGGAACTCCCGCTCCGGATTCGCCAGGCAGTACCTGGTCGAGGCCAGTTCATCCTGTGGCGTCATGGAAGTAAGGTCCATACGGAGCGCATAACCGCGGGTATAGCCGATGGCCTTTCGCACTGGCTCCCAGGTCCAATCGTCGCGCCGGTTAAGATCGCGAAGCGGGTAGCCCGGCCGCGGCCCCCAATTCACTTCAGGGCACGGGCTTCCGGCGATCGGGTCCCAGCTATCCATCAGCAACGTGTTGTGTCCGCGCACGAAGCTCTTCCAGGCCCAGCTGACCGTCCCGCCGTGGCCCCAAAGGTGGTCGGTGTCATTCACGCTCACTTTCTTGCCATCCCACGCTGGTGGGTCGAAGAGGAACTGCCGGCCGAATGGCGAGACCCATTCAGCCGGGCTCGCCATCATTTCTTCCATGCGCTCGACGCCCGCCCCGGTCAAGCCTACGGGGTGCCGTTTCCCTCTTTCGGTTTCCAACTTGTGGATGGTATCGACCACCCACCAGTCCCAGTCCTTGCCGCCGCCTTCATTTACTACCTCATAGAGCACGTTGTCGAGATCGTCCACAATGTCGACGATTCGTTTCATATAAGCCGCGTGCTGGTCGCGCACTTGCGGATTGTCGAGGTCCGGCTGCCCGTCGCCATTTCTGTCGCCATTGACGCCATTGATATTGTTCTGAGCATTGAGAGGATGGCCGGACCAGGTTTGCTTTCCGCAATGGGGCGGCCGGTTGTAACTGAACCCCTGGAAGAGCTGCACCGCGCAATAGATGCCACGATCGCGGCACTCCGTCACGCGCGCGCGCATGCGCTCGAAGTAGGCTGGATTGAATTTACGGAGGTCGAACTTCAGGCCGCCGTCCAGCGCCACGCCGGGGCCGGTGCGCAAATAAAGCACAGGCTCGAATAGGATCTTGTCTGGCGTCCACGGCGCCCAGGCCGACTGCTGCCATCCCCACAGCCGCATGAAGTTGTGGTTGTGGCTCAGCATCATCGCCAGGTAAGCTTGCCAATCGAACGTGGGTATGGGCGCAAGCCCGGTGTCTTGCAGGTTCGCCCAGGTATGGGCTCCCGTCAGAAAGACCGGCCGGCCGCTGGCGTCGGCGAAATAGCGCGGATTTTGAGGGTGAACGCGCAGCGGCCCCGTGGCCGGCCGCACAATCTGCGCCGGGGCGGTCTTCCACGCGCCAATCGTTGCTCCGCAGACCGCTGCTGTTTTGAGAAATTCGCGCCGGTGCATGTTGTCGTCTCCCTAAGCCAGTTGCCCGCCGTCCACAAAAAGCAACACGCCGTTTACGTAACTCGCGTCATCCGACGCCAGGAAGAGCGCGGGACCGACCACATCCTCGGGCGTTCCCAGACGGCCTAGCGGGATCAGGCCCCTGGCCGGATCATACTTTTTCATGAATTCCGGGTCGTTCAATACCGGCTCCGTCAGGCGGGTCTTGATAAATCCTGGGCCGAGCGCGTTGGAGTTGATGCCGTAAGGACCAAGCTCACGCGCAAGCGTTTTGGCAAGCAGGAACACCCCCGCTTTCGAGGCGTTGTAGTGTCCCAGGCTCGCCTCGGCGTCCCAGCAATTTGTGGACGCCATGAACACGAGTTTCCCGCGTTTGCGGGCAACCATATGGGGCGCAACCGCTTTGGACACAAGGAACGCGCCGCGCAGGTTGATATCGACCGTGTTGTCCCAAGTCTCATCGGTGATTTCAAGAAAGGGCACGGCTGGAGCGATCCCCGCCACATACATCATCACGTCGATGCGGCCGCGCCAGTCCACCGCCTGCTTAACCATGGCCTGCACTTGTCCAGACTCGCGCACGTCGCAAAGTAAAGGACGTGCATCCAAACCTGCGGAACACATCTCTCCGACCGTGGATTCCAGCGTGGGGCAATCGATATCCGCGATCGCAACGTGCGCACCTTCCCGGCCCAAACGGACGCCGAGCGCTTTCCCGATGCCGTGAGCACCGCCGACAACCAGCGCCACCTGGTCCTTAAAGCGCGCTATCCCGTTCGTACGCGGGTCGCCCATCGTCCTTTCCCTCTACTGTTAAAGTATTAGTCCGAGTAGAGCCAGTCTGTAACGATAGCCCAAATTTTTGTTGCGGCAGCACGCTGAGAGCGAGTGCATTCGAGTCATGGGATTTCAAAAGTCTTTCAGAGCTTTCTTATAGCCAGCCGGATCGGGTCCATAGGACTCTTGATGGGGTCTGGCCGAGCCATCCGGTGTGGTCAGAAGGTCAGCAATGCGACTCAAGGACAAGGTGGCCCTGGTCACTGGCGGGGCGTCAGGCATCGGCAGAGCGACCGCGGAGCTTTTCGCTCGCGAGGGCGCTCGAGTGGCCGTGGCGGACTACAGTCCGGATGGCGGGGACACGGTCCAGGCGATTAAGAGTGCGGGCGGCGAAGCCATTTTCGTGCCCGTTGACGTGTCGGATTCCGGTCAGGTCGCACAGATGGTAGGGACCGCACTTAGGGCGTATGGGCGCATCGACATTCTCTTCAATGGGGCTGGAATCCTTTACTATGGGACGGTGCTTGAGACCGACGAGCAGGATTGGAATCGCGTGATCTCTATCAACTTGACCGGGACTTACCTGTGCTGCCGGGCTGTGTTGCCCCACATGATCCGGCAGGGGAGCGGTTCAATCATTAACGTTGCGTCAACGGTTGGTGCGCACGATGCCTGTGCAAACGCCGTGGCCTATGTGACTTCCAAGGGTGGCGTGACGTTATTTACCAAGGCCATTGCTATCGATCATGCCAAACACGGCGTTCGCGTAAACGCGCTGGTGCCTGGGGCTACGGATACGCCGATGATTCGAAAGGCTCTTACGCCGGAAGCACTGGAGGCCTTGGCGGCGTCGCACCCGATTGGCCGCCTCGGCCGGCCCGAAGAACTGGCGAAAGCCGTGTTGTTTCTGGCGTCGGACGATGCCTCGTTCGTGACCGGCACGGCCATGTTCGTAGACGGTGGCCAAACGGCTAAGATCTGAAGGTACGATACAGGTCCTTAATATGATTTTCTCAACTGGCTTGAGCAACCCTGAAGGTCCGGTCGCCCTTCCGGACGGGACTTGGCTGATCGTGGAAGGCGGAGGTGAACGCGGCTGTGTGACCCACATCAGCGCCGACGGCAAGTTGAAGCGCGTCATAAAGAAGACCGGGCGGCCAAACGGGCTGGCGGTCGACGCGAACGGCGTTATCTGGGTCGCTGAGTCGAAGACGCCCTCGCTGGTGCGGCTTACGATGGATGGAAAGGCTGAAGCCGTTGCTACCGCCTGCGACGGCGAAGCCTTCCTGTTCCCGAATGACCTTTGTTTCGGCCCAGACGGCGGTCTCTATCTCACTGATTCCGGCGTTTTCATCGACAATTTCGCACCCAACAATCAGATCCGCGCGGACTATATGAACGTCAAGTATGACGGCCGCGTATATCGGATCGATGTCGGGACCGGCAAAGTGAAAAAGCTGGACACCGGTATCAAATTCACAAATGGCATCGCCTTCGGCCCCGATCGCCTGCTCTATGCCAACGAGACTCTCACCGGAAACATTTACCGGTATGAGTGGAAAGGCGGCGAGATCGCCGGGCCCCGCATTTTGTTTGGAAACGTGGTCCGGCCGGATGCGCCGCCGGGTTGGAAGGGTCCAGATGGCATGGCCTTCTCGGCGGACGGCAGGCTTTACGTGGCTGTCTTCGGTCAGCACGACGTCACTGTGCTGGGCACGAAAGGAGAAGTGCTGGAACGAATCTCCACTGCGGGCAATCTGCCGACCAATGTGGCTTTCGCTTTGCCGGGCCGCAGACGGATTCATGTGACGGAGTACGAGTTCGGGCAATTGGAAGCGTTCGATGTTGCGGCCGACGGCCTGCCATTGTGGACCGGGCCCGAGGCAAGCGGCGGTGCGAACGCTTGATGAGCCTCTCCACAAAGCCCGGGGAGGAAAGTGTCCCGCGCCTGAGACGGGTTCTTTCGGTCTGGGACCTCATTCTATACGGCATGGTCGCGGTGACACCGAGCGCGCCCGCGACCGTTTTTGGACTGGCCGAATTGCGGTCCCACGGCCATGCCGTGGTCACGATTCTGGCCGCGATGGTGGCCATGGTGCTGACGGCCATCAGCTACGGGCGCATGGCGGCCCTGTACCCCTCGGCCGGGTCGGCGTACACGTACGTCGGTCGCGGCCTGCATCCTTACGCGGGTTTCGTTTCGGGCTGGGCCATGCTGCTCGATTACGTGGTGAGCCCTCTTTTCTGCGTGATCTATGGGAGTCTGGCGCTGCAGCGAGCGGTTCCCGCCCTGCCCTACCCCGTTTGCGCGGCGATGTTCGCGGGTGGCATTACGTATCTCAACCTGCGAGGCATCCGCTCCACGGCACGCGCCAACCAAGTGCTGCTTACGTTCATGTTTGCCGTGCTGCTCAGCTATATTTTCTTAGCCATCAGGTACCTTCTGGCGCACCATGGCGTTGCGGGCCTGGTTTCGGTGAAACCCTTCTACAACCCTGATACCTTTAACGTTCGCGATATCGCGGGGGCCACGTCGTTCGCGGCACTGACATATCTGGGCTTCGACGCGGTAACCACGCTCGCCGAGGATGTGAAGAACCCGCGCCGCAACGTGATGCTGGCCGCCGTGGCCGTTTGCGGATTTACGGGCATATTCGGTGGGCTGTTGGTCTACCTGGGCCAGCTGGCCTGGCCGGATTACAACACCTTTTCGAACATCGAGACGGCGTTTATTGAGGTGACCGGACGAGTGGGAGGAGTTTGGCTGTTCCAGGCGATGGCCACCGTGCTCGTGGTTGCCAATATTGGCGCTGGCATGACAACGCAAGTGGGAGCCGCGCGATTGCTATTCGGCATGGGCCGCGACAACGTTATTCCGCGCCGCTTCTTCGCCCATCTCCATCCGGAGCGTAATACGCCCAATCGCAACATCTGGCTGATTGGGATTCTGGCTTTCCTGGGTGCGCTGATGATGAGTTATGAGACAACGGCTGAGATCCTGAATTTCGGTGCGTTTCTTGGATTCATGGGAGTGAATCTGGCGGTTGTCTGGCAGTTTTGGGTGCGGCGCGCGGAGGGGCACTCGAGAGAATTTTTTGCCGATATCGTACTCCCGGGGCTTGGTTTTTTGTTCTGCACATTGATCTGGTTGGGCTTGGGCGCGCCGGCCAAGATCGCCGGTGGCATCTGGTTCGTCATCGGGCTGTTCGTATTGGCCACGCACACGCGCGGCTTCCGGCAGCCAATCGTCTTGCCAGACCCGGCCAACTACGATTGAAAGCTGAGGAAACGCCGAGATGAAAATGAAAAAGTTCATCAACAGGCCGGAAAACATCGTGCCGGAACTGCTTGAGGGTTTTGCCCTGTCGCATCCGGACCAGATCCGGCTGGTGGGCCATAATCTGGTAGCGCGTGCGAGACCCAAGGCCAAAGACAAAGTAGGGGTGGTCACCCTGGGCGGCAGCGGACATGAGCCGGGGTTGAGCGGGTTCGTGGGCGAAGGCATGCTCGATATCAGCGTCGCGGGCGAGATCTTCGCGGCGCCGGGCGCGCCCCGTTGTCTCGAAGCCATCCGGCTTGCGGAATATGGTGCGGGAGTGCTTTTTGTTGTCTTGAATCACGCCGGCGATGTACTATCCGCCAACATCACGATGGACCTGGCCAAACGCGAGGGCTTGAACGTCAAGATGACGCTGACGCACGAAGATATTGCCGGAGGCCCCAATCTCGACGATCGGCGCGGGCTGGTTGGGTTCCTGCCGGTTTACAAGGTCGCGGGCGCAGCCGCCGAGGAGGGCCGGCCGCTCGATGGGTGTTTCGAGATCGCCGAGCGCATGGGACGCAACATGCGGACGCTCGCGGTAGCCGTGCAAACGGCGACGCACCCTTCGACCGGCCTGCCGATTTTCGAGCTGGCCGACGATGAAATGGAAATCGGCATGGGGCAGCATGGAGAGGCCGGCACCGGCCGCATGAAATTGAAGACCGCCGACGAGACCGCAGAGATCATGTTGGAGATGTTACTTAAGGATCTCGCCGTGAAGGCGGGCGAAGAGCTTCTCGTGATCCTTAACGGCGCCGGCGCCACTACGCTTATGGAACTGTTCATCGTGTTCCGGCGCGTCGACCAGCTCCTAAAGTCGAGGGGAATCAAGCTCGCGCGAGCCAAGGTGGGCGAGTTCATCACGACGCAGGAACAGGCCGGTTTTCAGCTAATGGTTGCGCGTATGGATTCCGAATTGGTCCGCCTGTGGGATGCGCCCAGCAACGCGCCGTATTTTGTCACGCGATGAGAAGCGGGATCACCAGGGCTGATTTCTCCCGGATGATCGCAGGCGCGGCGGCCCTGATTCGTGCGCAGCATGCCATGCTTTCGCAATTGGATTCGGCTTCAGGCGACGGCGATCATGGAACCACAATGCTGCGTGCCGTCGAACGGCTTGAGACGTGTTTTGCCGCCGGTAGTCCGGAGGATCTGAGAGAATGTCTGCGCGAAGCCGGCTGGGGCGTCCTTGGCGTGGATGGCGGAGCGTCGAGTTCGCTGCTCGGCACGTTTTTTGGTGGCATGGGGGATGCTCCCGCCGGTGGCGCCTCAATCAGCGTTAGGGATCTTGCCACGATGTTTGAGGCCGGGCTCGCAGCCGTCTGGAAGCAAACGAAAGCGCAGCCCGGCGATAAGACCATGATGGACGCTCTGGTTCCGGCGGTTACAGCCGTCCGGTCCGCCGCGGATGGCGGCGAGAGCGTCATCGAAGCTCTGCGGGACGCAGCTTCCGCCGCACGAGCCGGCGCGGAAGCGACACGGAACCTTACCGCTCGTTATGGCCGTGCGAAATTTCTTGGCGAAAAGACGCGAGGTCACCTGGACCCTGGAGCTACCTCGATGAGCCTCCTCTTCGAGGGTTTCTTTAATGGAATTGTGGAATCGGAAGGAGAACCCGGCAATGCCTGACGTTGAGGATGTGCAAGATGGCAAAAACTATCATCTTGGCGTTCCCATGCAGTCGAACGCGTTTTTTCTGAAAGGGAGCAATTCGCTCGACTGGGGTATGAAGAACCGGCTGGCGCGGATTTTCAACCCGGCAACCGGACGGACGGTCATGCTGGCCGTCGACCATGGCTATTTTCAGGGGCCTACTACCGGGCTTGAGCGCATCGATATCTCGATCGTGCCTCTGGTGTCTCACGCCGATGCGCTCATGATTACGCGCGGCGCGCTTCGCACTTCGATTCCACCGGAAATGTCAAAGCCCGTAGTGCTGCGGGCGAGCGGCGGCCAGAGCATTTTGAAGGAGTTGTCCAACGAGCTTGTAGCCGTGAACGCCGAAGATGCGATGCGGCTCAACGCGTCGGCCATGGCTGTGCAGGTCTATATCGGCGGCCAGCACGAGCACCAGTCGATCGGCAATCTGGTGAAAGTGGTGGATGCCGGAAACCGGCATGGCATTCCGACGCTCGCCGTGACAGGAGTGGGCAAGGAACTGGTGCGCGACGCGAAGTATCTCGGGCTCGCCACCCGAATCTGTGCCGAAATGGGCGCGCATGTGGTCAAAACCTACTTCTGCGACAAGTATTTTGCGCGCGTAGCCAGCGCTTGTCCCGTCCCGCTGGTAATCGCGGGCGGCAAGAAGCTGCCTGAGTTAGGGGCGCTGAAGATGGCGTACGACGCCATAAGTGAGGGCGCCGCCGGGGTCGATATGGGCCGCAATATCTTTCAGTGCGAAGCGCCCATCGCCATGATTCAGGCGGTGAGAGCGGTGGTACATGATCAGGAGAAGCCCGAAAAGGCGTACGAGCTTTATCTATCGTTAAAAAAGGACACGCACGCCGTCCCAGACAGGAGCCGATGATGCCCAAGATCGAAAAGACGCAGGTTGTCTGCGTGGCGGAATTTCGCGCAAAGGAAGGCAAGACCGACGAGTTGATCGCGGCCATGTACCCGCTCATGCAACCGACGCACAAGGAGCCCGGCTGCATCCGCTATGAGCTCAACCAGCGCACCGACGATCCGCGCTGGATCACTTATGTCGAAAAGTGGAAGGACAAAAAGGCCTTCGACGAACACTGCGCCATGCCCTACATAACGCACTTCTTCAACGACGTGCAGCCGGGGCTGGTGGAGAAGTTCGAGGTAAAACTGTATGAGGAGATTTTGCCTTAGCTGTTATCCACTCGGATCGGTTGACCGTCGGACAGGTGCGTGGAATAATGAACCACCATGCGGGTTCCCAAGAAGCTATGCGAAGATCAATTCCGCGTCGTGGAACCCCAGATAAATGCCGAGGGAGTCCACGTCTGGCCGTTTGATTCCGTTTTCCCGGTCGATGTGCGCTTCTTGACCACCGGATTGGGGCACAACGTCCGCAAGAACCGTCACGAGTACTTCGAGCTGGCGTATTTGTGCGGTGGAGCAGCCAGCCTCGA
>DATLVQ010000791.1:0-2717 GCA_035577325.1 Bryobacteraceae bacterium
CATGCCCTCGTTCCAGGGGCAGGTCACCGAAGAAGATTTGTTGCAGCTGATGGAGTACATCAAGTCGCTCGGTAAGCCCTCGGCCGCGGGGGGCAGCGCGGCTCCGGCGGATCGTGGGGCAACGCAGTCACGCCCTGCGCCTGGGCAGAAGCGTTAATTCGTTATGATTACGGCAACGGTAGAGACTCGCGAAAATTACCTGACGCACGAATACGGCGTCAAGTCCTGGCTGCTGACGCAGGACCACAAGCGCATCGCGCTGCTGTATCTCGTCGCTATCAGCTTTTTCTTCTTTCTGGGCGGCATTTTCGCCACCGTCATCCGCCTGGAATTGTTGACGCCGCCGGGCGACCTGGTGTCCGCCCAGACTTACAACAAGCTGTTCACGCTGCATGGCGTCATCATGGTATTCCTGTTCCTGATCCCGTCGATTCCCGCCACGCTCGGTAATTTTCTCGTGCCGATGATGATCGGGTGCAAGGATTTGGCGTTCCCCAAGCTGAATCTGCTGAGCTGGTACATCTTCATTGTGGGCGGCGTGTTCGTGCTGTACGCCATGCTGGTGGGCGGCGTGGACACCGGCTGGACCTTCTACGTTCCGTTCAGCACGTCCTACGCCAATACCTACGTGATCATGACGGCGCTGGGCATTTTCATCGCCGGTTTCTCCTCTATCCTGACGGGATTGAATTTCATCGTCACCATTCACCGCATGCGCGCTCCCGGCCTTACCTGGTTCCGGCTGCCGCTGTTCATCTGGTCGATGTACGCCACCAGCATCATCCAGGTGCTGGGCACGCCGGTAATCGCCGTGACGCTGCTGCTGGTCGCGCTCGAGCGCGGCTTCCATCTGGGCATTTTCGACCCGGCGCTAGGGGGCGATCCGGTGCTGTTCCAGCACCTGTTCTGGTTCTACTCGCATCCGGCGGTCTACATCATGGTGCTGCCCGGAATGGGCGTGATCAGCGAAATCGTCTCCGTTTATTCGCGCAAGAAGGTTTTCGGATACAAATTCGTTGCGTTCTCGAGCGTGGCCATCGCCATTCTCAGTTTTTTAGTCTGGGGCCATCACATGTTCGTGAGCAGCCAGTCGGTTTACGCCAGCATGGTGTTCTCTTTCCTGAGCTTCCTGGTGGCGGTGCCCTCGGCGATCAAAGTCTTCAACTGGACGGCGACTTTGTACAAAGGGTCAATTTCCTACGACACCCCCATGCTCTACGCATTCGGATTCATCGGGCTCTTTACGATCGGCGGCCTGACCGGCACGTTCCTGGCGACGCTGGGATTTGACGTCCACGTGACGGACACTTATTTCGTCGTGGCGCATTTTCACTACATCATGGTGGGCGGCACGATGATGGCGTATCTCGGCGCGCTGCATTACTGGTGGCCGAAAATGACCGGCCGCATGTACCCTGAGCTATGGGCCAGATTATCAGCGCTGGTGATTTTTCTCGGCTTCAACTTAACTTTTTTCCCGCAGTTCATCATGGGCTACATGGGGATGCCACGTCGCTACCACGCTTACCCGGAGGAATTTCAGGTCTATCACGTGCTTTCCACCGCCGGCGCATCGGTGCTGGCCGTTGGCTACTTGATTCCGGCAGTGTACCTCATCTGGTCGCTACGCTATGGAAAGCTGGCGCCGGACAACCCGTGGAACGCGACCGGCCTCGAGTGGCAAACCACTTCGCCGCCGCCCCCCGAAAACTTCGATATCACTCCAGTGGTCAACCACGAGGCTTATGACTACTCGATTCTCGAGGAGATGAAGGTTGGCTAACCACACCTTGGCGCTGCGCCACCAGTTCGATAACATCGAGCAGCAGAAAGACGCGTCCACGTTCGGGATGTGGGTCTTTCTGGTGACGGAGATTCTGTTCTTCGGCGGTATGTTCTGCTGCTACACGGTGTACCGTTCCATGTACCCGTCGGCATTCGGCCATGCGAGCAACCATCTCGGCCTCATCCTGGGCGCGGTCAGCACGGCGGTGCTCATTTGCAGCAGCTTCACCATGGCATGTGCCGTAAATAGCGCGGCTACCGGCGCCAAGGATGCGCTAGTGGCGTTTTTGTGGGTGACGATTCTGTTTGCCGCGGCGTTCCTGGTGATCGAAATGTCGGAGTGGCGCATGCTTTATAAAGAGGGCCTGATGCCCGGATTCAATTTCACCTATCGCGACATCGATCCGGCACACGTGCAGTTATTCTTCTGCATGTATTTCGCCATGACCGGTCTTCATGCTTCACACGTAACCATCGGGATCGGTTTGCTGATGGTGATGGCGTTTCGGGCTTCTCGCGGAACGTTCACGCCCCAATACTACACCCCGATCGAGATCAGCGGCCTCTATTGGCACTTCGTGGACCTGGTCTGGATCTTCCTGTTCCCGCTCTACTACTTGATTGCGCGGCACTTACAGTAGAGATGAAAAATGACTGAGCACATTGTCACCAAGAAGCAGTACGCGCTGATTTTCGCCATACTGATGCTGCTCACATTTGCCACTACGGTTATCGGCATGATCGACTTGGGCCGGCTCAACGTGGTGGTGGCGCTGGTGATCGCGACCATCAAAGCGCTGCTGGTAGTGCTGTTCTTCATGCACATCTACTGGTCGAGCAAGCTCAACAAACTGGTGGTGGTGTCCGGGGTCGTATGGTTGGCGCTGCTGCTTTGGCTGACCCTGACCGACATCTTCTCGCGCGGCTGGCTG
>DATLVQ010000792.1:0-3535 GCA_035577325.1 Bryobacteraceae bacterium
AGGTTCGGAAGCTGTATCCCGATGTCATTACCGAGCCTGAAGCCGACAGCTCGAAATCGGGCGTCCCTCAGCCCGCCGCGTCTTGGCAGTGAAGAAATTTTGACGGCGACTCCTAATTACGCACTCTTACCGAAAGCACACAGTGCTTCTACTATCCCTCCCGCAAGGCTGCGGCGTCCGTGAGCCGAAACGTGAAGGAGTTCATTCGTCACCAACAGCACCGGAACCTGCCGGATTTGGTGGCAGATCTCAATCCCGTACTGAGGGGTTGGGGGAACTACTTCCGGACTGGGAATGCGAAGGAGATCTTTCGACAGGTGGATGCTTATGTCACCTACAGTCTCTGTATCATGTTGCGGAAGAAGTACAAGAAGCGATCTAAGGGGTGGCGGGACCATCCTCCGAGCTGGTTCTACGAAAATCACAAGCTTTACTGCTTGCGAACTTCAACGACCGGCAACCAGAGCGCCGTTGTTCGTTATGGACGGTAAGGTCGCCTATGCTCTTCGCCGTAATGCTGGCGGCAGAACGCAGCGGGAAAGCCGTGTGAGGGAAAACTTCAAGCACGGTTTGACGAGGGGTCGCTGAGGCGATGGCTTCAAATCAGCGACCTACTCTACGAAAAGGGTACCCGCGCGCAGGTCGAGGTCCGATTATTGGGTTTGAGCGTAGTGGGGAGACTCTCCAATGCGTGTCCGGAGTTCTTTCAGCCATTCGGCCTTGTTCTTTCCATGAACGACGCGGCCGAGGAACCCGAGCGATTCGGCAATGTTGTCGCGGTTGAGACGGACGTCCCGCCGGGTCGTCTTGGCATACTGCCACACCCACTGCTTGACATCGTCTGGCTTTGTGAAGACGTAGGTCGCATGACCGGCCTGCGGCACCTCGACGATTACAGATTTCTCGAGATCGAAAATGTATTCGTCACGGAACACGTACATCGCTCGCGCGCGCTTGGTTAGCTGCTCGTGGTAGTAGAAATCGTAATCCGGGCGCCAAGTGATCTGTGCGACGTCAAAGTCGCCGGGTAGACCGAGATTCCAGCACAGCCGACTCAATTCGCCTCGTTCCGTGGGAATCTCTTGCACGTGGGCGCGGAGACGGTCGATCTGTTGCCAGTACTGACCGAAGCGCGTGTGAGTGCTCCGCGCCTTGAGGATGTCTTCTTCGAGGCCTTCGGGCATTTCCAGCTCTGTTCGGCTGGGGAGCGCGGTTTCCCATTCGATTAGTTTCCACTCGCCGCCGCGTTTGCGATAGCGGCCTGTGTGGATGAAGTCGGCAGATATTTCGACGGTGGCGGTAATGAGATGGCGCCACTGGCTCCAGGTTGGATCCCATCGGAGCGGCAACAACTGGTGATCGATGAGAACCTCGAGTTTGCGATGGCGGTCCCGGAGGATCGCATAATCTTCGAAGTAATCGAGTTTGCGGAGAGGCACCGGGACTGTACGGCGCCGGCGCTCCGGCATGAAGGCCAGAATTCGGTTCGCAAAGAAAAAGCCACTCTCCGCAGATCGTTCTCCCTGTACCAAAAGAGATCCGAAACCGGAGTAGGGGAATGGAACTGGAATCGCAGAATTTTTTATCAGCGCGTCATATACCCCGCGGATGTCGGGATCGGCCAAGATGTTGTAGGCGCGTTCAATCGTAGCCAACTCGGCCTTCGACGCGTTCTGCTTCTCCAACTCCATACGCCGGAGCCGATAGGCGAGGCGCAGTTCCTTGTACGTCACGTCCTGTGGCAGACGAAGCACATAGTAGAGAGTAGGCTGGCTTGGCCAAAAGGCTCTCCGATTGGCTGCAAAGAAGTAGTCGCGAATCACCGGGCAAGGAATGTGGATGGCGTTGATGCCAAGTTGGCCTTCGGCCTGAACACGCACGAAAGGTTCTTCTCGCTTGTCCAGTTTCGGCAATGTAGCATAACCCGACTTGACTTGGTAGACATCGGCTCGCCGCAGCGACGGCTTCCGGATGTAGATCTCGGTGGCCGCAGTCGCGGTCCCGGTGGACGCCTGCACCAGGACCTCGTCACCGACTCGCACGTTCGAACCGACGAGGCGGGAGAGCACGAACTCGCGGCCGTCGGCGCCCACGCAGACCAGTTTCGATTCTTCCGGCCTGATTTCGAGGACGCGAGAAGGCAATTGCGCTTCGGCGCTGGCAGAGTCTGCAACGGTCGTTTCCACCACTGAGTTCATGGCTGCCTGAGCATAACTCGGAATCAAGAAACGCGCAAACGGACGCCGACAGAGAGTGTAAGCACATGACAGAGAAAGGTTTATCGGATACTGACCGCCGATCGGCTGAATTACGCTACGAGTGGCAGTCATTTCTTGGGTTGCTTCCGGTGTTGGACCTGCGGCTGATAGATCCGGTTCTGTACCAGCGTTGTCTGACGGCCGTTTGGCTATCACGAAAAAGCGCGATCGGTCGAACGGACTTGCAGCAAGCTGAAGGCCTGGGCTTCCAGGCGGAAGCGGTGGATTTTGACCTGCTGGTAGCGCGGCTCGTCCGCGAAGGGATTCTTGAGCCGATCGTATCGAGTCCGTTCCACTTCCAAATCCGACGCCGGAACTGGACGAATCCGGAGTCGGCCTATGCGGCCGACGACCGCCTGTCCCTGAGCGCGATCAGCCGAGAAGAACAGACGGCGCGCTTCCGGATGCTCGGACTGCTGGATGCTCGTATCCTCAACCCCCGCTTGCCGGGGAAGCGAGTTCAACAGATCCGCAAAGAACGGGACGAGTTGGCGGGGATCTACGAGGCTACCTGGCTGGAACTCGAAAACGCGATCGGCCGCAAAGCGGCCGAAGCGATCCGAAAGAGCGTTGAAGAAACGACGGAGGCGGGCGCGTTCCAACTCGATCTGCCGTTGGAGAAGAAGAGACACTTCGATCTGGAAGGAGAAGCACGATGCAACCAGTAAACGGGGTTGACCAGACCCATGAAGCGGCAACAATCTCATCTCCCCCCACGGAACACTCCGAGGATTTGCCGCAGCTCCCGGAGGACATGAAAGTGAAGCTGAAGGAGCCACTTCCGCGCGAGGCAGTGTCTCCCAACCCGCAGAAACCGGGGCTCTCGGTAATCAAAGTCATCTACGTTGTCGAACGGCTGAACGATGTGTTCGGATTGAACGGCTGGCATATCGACAATGAAATCGTCGAAACCGGCCGGATGGTGGTGGTGAGAGCGACGTTGACGATCCCGAAATATTCCATTGCGATCGAGCAGTTCGGTGGGAACGACAATCCCGATCGTGGTGACGCTTACAAAGGCGCCTGCACCGATGCGCTCTCGAAATGCGCGAGCTACTTGGGAATCGGCATGGACGTATACAAGGGGCTCCACGATGAGCGCACCCGAGACGGCAGCGGCGCTCACCAGAATTGCTCTAGGTCCACGGCGTCACAGCCCGCCCCGAGGCCAGCATCGATGCCGAACCGCACTCGGAGCCGGAAGGCCACGCCCACCGGCCTCACGAGTCGGAACATGGCCTCACGCTTCACCAGCATGCGGAGCGTCTTGGGAGTGC
>DATLVQ010000793.1:0-3582 GCA_035577325.1 Bryobacteraceae bacterium
GTATTGAATCTGCCGTTTCCCGGAACCGATCCGCACTCGGCGGCCACCAAGAAACTGCAGGACACGGTGCGCGCCGCAACCGGCGTCGTGCTCGTCACGCCCGAATACCACGGCAGTTTCAGCAGTGTCATGAAACTGGTGATCGAGAACCTCGGCTTCCCTTCGGTGCTTGCGGGAAAGCCGGTGGCGTTGGTTGGGGTGGCCGCGGGTTCCATCGGCGCCATCAAGTCGCTCGAACACCTGCGCGGCGTGGTTTCGCATATCGGCGGCTTTGTGCTGCCGCTTCCGATCTCGATCGCCAACGTGCAGAAAGTTTTCAACAGCGAAGGGCGAATCGTGGAGCCTCCGGTCGAAAAAATGGTCCGCCAGGCGGCTACCAATTTGATGGCCTACATCGAAAAACATCTGTGTCCCGCCGTAACGCTCGAGCGGCTGCTCCGCGAGGGGGCGGCCGCCACACCCGACGTCGTCACTATCTGATCCGCGCGCGCCTCACGATAAGATAAGTCGATCCATGAATCCGTCTGCCATCTGGCGCAAGCTGTTCGACGTGCGCAAAGGGGAAGCCGCGCGCACGCTGTTCATGTCGCTCTACTTGCTATGCGTGATGGTGGCGTATTACATCCTCAAGCCGGTTTCGGCGGCGATGTTCCTGAACAAATTCAACATCGACAAGCTGCCGTACCTGTATATCCTCATTGCCGTCGGCGGCGGTGTGCTGGCCTATCTCTACACGCGCCTGGCATTGCGTTCATCGCTCACCATGGCGGTCAAGTACACCATGCTGATCTCGGTAGTGTGTCTGATCGCGCTTTGGTGGCTCATCGGGCTGAATCTTCCATGGATGCTGTACGTGTTCAACGTGTGGGTGAGCCTGTTCAGCATCACGCTGTTCTCACAGGGATGGCTGGTGGCAGCGAACGTTTTCGATTCGCGCGAAGCCAAACGCCTTTATGGGCTGCTAGGCCTCGGAGCTGTTGTGGGCGCTGCCGTGGGCAGCGCGGTGACCAAGTTCACCGTCAAAATAGTGGGCACCCAAAACCTCATTCTGGCTTGCGCCGTAATGGTGCTGCTGGCATTCGCGGCTTTTCTGGGCGCCGTTCGCCAGCGCGGTGAACCGCTCATTCGCGCGCGCGCTGCGGATGCGGAAAAGCTCGAATTTTCGGCGCGCGATATCTTCTGCGCCGTCGCGCGCTACCGGCATTTGCAGGTGATCATCGCCATCATCCTGCTGACTTTCATCGTCGATGAGCTGGTTGATTTTCAGTTCCAGGCCATGGCCAAGCAGCGATTCCATGGCGATCAACTCACCGCGTTCTTCGGCGGCTTCTACGTTTACCTCAACCTGATTTCGCTCGTGCTGCAGCTGTTCTTCACGGCGTGGGTCGTCCGCCATGCCGGTGTCGGAGGAACGCTGCAGATCATGCCCATCTCGATCACTGTCGCATCGCTCGCGGCGGCCGCCGTTCCCGGGCTGGCATCGGCCGTGCTCCTGCGATTCTCTGAAGCCGTCAACCGCTACACGTTCAACCGCACGGGCATGGAGCTGCTTTTTCTGCCGCTGCCGTCCGGCTTGAAAAATCGCACCAAGGCGTTCGTCGATATTTTTGTTGACCGCTTCGGGCGCGGCATTGCCGGCATTTTGCTCGCCGCCATGCTGTGGGCCGGATTGCGCGACATGCGGATCGTCGCCATCCTGACTCTGGTATTCACCAGCACGTGGATTCTGCTGGCGCGTATGGCGCAGCGCGAGTACACGGGAATAGTACGCAGCCGGATCGAGCGCCGGCGCCTGGAACTGGAAGATGCGCGACTGACGGTCGGCGACCCGGCAACATTGCGCCTGTTGGAGCAGACCGTTGAGTGCGCCAACGCACGCCAGGCATGTTACGCGCTTTCGATGCTGGCCGAGGCGCCGGGCTACGACCTCGACCCGTTGCTGCGCCGGCTCTCGACGAGCCCGCTTCTCGAGGTACGAGCCAAGGTGTATAACGTGGCAAGCGCCGCGAGATCGGTTGAATTGCTGGCGGCAGCGCTGGCTGACGTTCACGCGCCCGAATCGCAAACCGTGAAGCCGGCGGTCGCGTACGTGCTCGCCGTGTCACCTGAGGCCGCGCAGCGCGCCGTTCAGTTTGTGAACCATAAGAATGCCGCCGTCGTGGATGGCGTTATCGAAGCTTTGCGTGACAAACGCGAACTCGCCCGCGACGTGTTGACACCGGCGTGGATCCGAACGGCAGCGGCGGACGCCGACCCGGAGCGGCGAAGAATGGCGGCCACCGCCATCGCGGTGCGCTGCGAGGAGACGGCCGAACTCGCAAGGCTGCTGGAAGATCCGGACCGGCGCGTAGTGGCCGCGGCTTGCCAAGCGGCCGGACAAGTGGGAAGCCGGGCCTCGCTCGACCGCATCGTGCGCATGCTCGACGATCCAGCGCTGCGCAGCGTCGTCATCGAATCGCTGACAGCTTATGGTGCGCGCATCGCGGGCGCGCTCGGCGATTGCCTGGCGGATGAGTCCCTGTCCATTGGCGTACGCCGCCAGATTCCCCGCGTGCTGAAACTGATCCGCGATCAGCGCAGCGTGGACGTTCTGCTGAAATCCCTGTCCCGGCCGGAACTCTCAATCCGAGCCGCCGTCCTGCGCGCCTTGAGCCATCTGCGCGAGACCGCGCCGCGCCTGGATTACGGCGAGACCTTTGTGACCGAGCAGATCCTGCACGAAGCGCGCCACTACTTCGAGCTCTACTCGGCGCTCGAACCATTCCGCCATCACAAGAGCACGCCGACGGCGACCGGACTGCTGACGCGCGCTCTCGAAGAAAGACTGCAGCAGACCATCGAGCGGCTCTTCCATTTGCTGGGACTGCGTTACTCGCCGGAAGATATGCATGCGGCTTACCTTGCGGTGCGGCAGCGGCGGAAGGAGCAGTTTCTGGCCGCGCTCGATTTTCTCGATACCGTACTCGAGCGTCCGCTCAAACGCGTTCTGCTCCCGCTGCTCGACGGCTCGGAAGGTTTGGCGGAACGGGGCCGCGACCTTTTCGGCGTGGAGATTCGCGATGCCGAAGCCGCAGTGCGCGATCTGATTCGCTCAACCGATCCTTGGCTCGCCGCTTGCGCGATGTCCGCGGCCGCGGAACAAAAGTTCTACCGGCTGGCCCCGGACATCGCGGCCGCGGAGGCGCGCGCCGGAACTGAAGTGCAACACGTGGCGCGCTCGGCCAGAGTAGCGCTCCGCGTGTAGTTGGATAGCGGGACGCAACGTCACATCAAGTGCGCGAGCGTGCAGCTGCCTAACCGATCGACGCCGAACAACGGGCCCTTCATTTCCATCTCCGGCAAGTGCAGCACATACAGATGCCATGCCTTTTCCGCGCCCGCTATCGGACCCGACGTCCGGATTTCATACTGGTTCCCGCCAGACTGGAACGCAATCACGTGATTGCGAATGGCTCCCGCCTTCTGAAACTTATAGCCTTCCCGCGGCGCGAGCGAGAAGATGTACATCTCCTGGTGCGGAAGTCCCAGCCACATCGTGGAACCAGTATCTATGTGCCAGCCGATGGTATGGCCTTGGAGCTC
>DATLVQ010000794.1:0-17271 GCA_035577325.1 Bryobacteraceae bacterium
CAGAACTGCAGCACGAACGTGATGCGGTCGGTGGGCAGCTCGCAGGCCGATCCATTCGTCACTACAGCAGCGGCAGCGGCGGCGCTATATGGCCCGCTGCATGGCGGAGCCAACGAAGCGGTATTGCGCATGCTTGACGACATTGGATCCAAGCGCAACATTGGTGCCTATATCGAAAAGGTGAAGGCGGGCCACGTAAAGCTCATGGGCTTCGGGCATCGGGTCTACAAGAACTACGATCCACGCGCGCGGATTATCAAGCGCATCGCGGAAGAAGTCTTTGAGGTCACCGGCCCCAATCCGAAGCTCGATATCGCGCTCGAACTGGAAAAAATCGCGCTCAATGATGACTTCTTTATCAAGCGCAAACTCTATCCCAACGTGGATTTCTATTCCGGGATCATCTATCAGGCTATGGGTTTCACACCAGATATGTTCACGGTACTGTTCGCCATTCCCCGAACGGCTGGTTGGCTGGCGCAATGGCAGGAGATGCTCGAAGATCCCGAGCAGAAGATCGCGCGGCCGCGCCAGATCTATACAGGTTGCGAACAGTGTGAGTACGTGCCCATGGCTAAACGCCGAGCCGAAGATCAGTAGACCGGTTGTGGGAAGGGGTGGAGGTGACCCTGGGCACCGTGCCCTTCTCTCACGACGAGCCGGTCTGGAATTTTATACAGGAGCAAGCGAGCTAATCGCCTCTTGCGCCTTTTCCCCAAGCCTCTCCATGAATTCGGCGAGCAGCGACTGGTGGTGATCCGTTTCAGCGGCCAAGAGATGATAGGGGCTCATCCAGGTGGCGCGCAGCACGAAGAGGCCGTGCTGGCGATACTCGGCGGGATCGATCCCGGCGTGTTCGAGCAGTGGCGCGATAGCAGATGAGGAGTAGCTCGAGCGCTCGAAAATCGTGCGCGATAGAAAAAATGGCTGCGAGTAACTGTAGTCGCGCTCGCCGAGCGTGAAGCTCTCGAAAATTCGCCGGTTGATCGCGTTGGTGCGTGCCAGGCTCCCGCCAGCCCGCTCGGTGACCAGGAAGCAGACAATGTTCGTGTCGGGCGGCTTGGCGGTGATGGGCAGCAGGCGATAGGAAAGCGTCTCGTCACACGCCCGCGCGGCGGTGTCCCAATGCACCAGACGCTCGTAGAATTCGCGCGCGGTGAGCAGCGAGGCGCGCATCAGCTCGCCGTAGCCATCGCGGTTGGGCGGGATCATGCGGTGCGAGAGCCAGCAGGCCGCCGCCGCCGCGCCGGGCTTCGATCCTTCTAAAATGTACGGCCCGACAGTAGAAGGCGGGTGGTGGTGGCGCGAATCGACATCCTCGAAGTGCGCTGTCGAGAGATAGGGGATTTCTTCGGTAAGAAACTGGCGCACCATGTCGTTTTTGTACGCGAGGACGCCGCAAGGGTAGGGAATGTAGCCGAGCTTGTGCGGATCGACGGCAATCGAGTCAGCGCGCGGGAACGCGAGCAGCGCCGCGCAGACGTCGTGATGTCCCCACCGCAGATGGACGCGCTTTTCATATCGGCCGCGGGCGATGGTGAGGACGCGCGAGACAAACTCGTTCACTTCCCGCAGGTGCGTGTCGAGCGGGGTGTCGACGGAAGTGAAGATCGAGCGCAGATAGCCGCCCCAGGCCGCGTCGACGTGCAACCAGAAGCTCTCGCCACTGGTCCTCTCCATCTGCTCGCGCAACTCGTGGATGCGATCGACCGGATCGATTGCGCCCACCTCCGTCGTGCCAGCGATGGCGACGACCGCGAGCGGCAGCATACCGTCTTTCAATACCCGTGCGAGCTTAGACTCGAGATCGCGCGGATCGAGGCGGAACATCGAGTCGAGATCGACGACAATCAGGTTCTCACGGCCGATGCCGAGCAGGTCGGCGGCCTTGATCAGGCTGTAATGGCGCGCGCCGGAGACCAGCAGCGCCGGCGGTCTCACACCGAACGCGGCGCGCACGCCACGGTGGGCCAAATTGAACTCGCTCTCGGAAAGCAGCTCGTGGGCGGCGCGGATAGCTTCCGAGCGCGCCAGGTCCCAATGCCGGTGGACGGCGTCGATGAACCGTGAATAAAGATAGATGGCCTGGCTGGGCCGGATGCCGAGACAAGCCTGGGGAGAGAGCGCGCCGATGGCGACCGCGGTTTCCGGCGCGTTTGGTGGCTTGAGCGTCAGCGGGATGTTGTGGCGCAGGCAGACGCCGCGCACCGCTAGCGGGAAATAGCGTACGTTGCGTGCCGCCCAAAGCGCTTCGAGGTTCGCCACCGTGCCACCGCCGGTGATGTGGGCAAAGCCGAATTCGTCCTTCGATTCGCTGCCCGGCGCGGGCGGCGGTGCGTAACCCAGCATCGTGAGAATATCGGCACCGACCTCGAGCTCCCAAGCAAGTGTTACCGGCGCCGATTCCGGCGTCACGTTGTTCGGGTTGTAAAGCATGCCGGCAAAGTAGCCGAGCACGCTGGGGATGGTCTGATCGGAGAGCATGTGCGCGTTGTAGCGCGGGCTGTAGAACGGAAAGTGGCGGCGCAGCCCGGCGAGCATCTCCGCCACTTGTTGCGCCAGGCGATCGTTCCAGTCGAGCGCCTCGCGCTGCATACTCTGAGTGATCAGGATTTCGTCGGACGGAAAGTAGTTACGGCGCCAGTGGAAATAATCATCGAGGATGTAGGAGAGTATCTTCTGTTCTGACTCCGCGTTTTCCGCCTTGGGCCCGAGGAACCAGGCGGACATCCGCCGCGACCCGCTCATCGACATGCTCTCAGTATCGGCAATTCTGGCACCATATGCGTCGGCCTGTGGCCGAGATCGCGCTCATGTATGTCCTCCGCAGTTCCGGAGGCCGACGTGCATTCAGTTACACCTCTGCGGCTCCGGAGGCCAGTTGAATGAACACCGATCGCGAACAGACTGGGGCAAATCGCGCACAGGGTAAACCGAAGAGAACACCCAAAGCACCCAGGCAGAACGAAACGCTGCTCGATCTCCGGAAACGCGTGCAAAGCTGCGGCGAGGTGAACCTCGGGTTTTCGCCTGAGCAAGCGCAAAGAGAAGCCCTGAGATGTCTCAACTGTGTCGACCCAAAGTGCATACAGGCGTGCCCCCTACACATTGACATCCGGCATTTCGTAGATCGTCTGACTGAAGGGGATGTCGCAGGGGCGCTCAAAGTTATCCTGGAATGCAGCCCTTTTCCGGGCGTGTGCGGGCGCGTTTGCCAGCACGAGCGCTTTTGTGAGGACGCCTGCCTCCTGGGGACGAAGCTTCAACCGGTCGCTATTGGATCGCTTGAGCGGTTCGCGGCGGATTTCGGCGCGGCGGGAGTCGATCGCGAGCCCGGCATTTGTACCCCGCTTCACGGCCCACAAGTGGCACTGGTGGGCAGCGGACCCGCTTCCTTGATAGCTGCGCACGACCTCGTTGCAAGAGGCTACCGCGTCACCATCTTTGAAGCCCTGCACGAGCCTGGCGGCGTTCTGATTTACGGGATTCCAGCGTTCCGGCTCCCCCGTGAGGTGGTTCGTGGCGAGATCGCGTGGTTGCAGGCGTTGGGAGTCGAGTTTCGGACGAATTTTCTCGTAGGCAAGACATGCTCCATCGATGAGTTGTTCGCGCAAGGATACGCGGCGGTTTTCCTGGGCACCGGAGCCGGTCTGCCCAACCTAATGGGAATTCCTGGTGAAAGCCTCATAGGCGTCTATACCGCGAACGAATTTCTCACGCGTCTCAATCTGATGCAGGCGCACCGCTTTCCGGAATCCGACATGCCGGTTCTCGTGGGTGCGCGAACCGTGGTGGTAGGCGGCGGCAACTCGGCCATTGACGCTGCACGCTGGGCGCGCCGCATGGGCAGCAAGACCACAGTGCTATTTCGCCGCGGGCGCGAGCAAATGCGTGCCCGTCTGGAGGAGATCGCACATGCCGAGGAAGAGGGCGTGCAGTTAGAATTTCTTGCCGCTCCGGTACGTCTCGAGGGTGACGAACGCGGCGTTCTGAAGAGTATGCAGTGCATCTGTATGCAACTCGGCACCCCCGACGCGTCGGGGCGGCCCGCGCCCGTACCGATTCCCGGCTCCGAATTCTGGATTCCAGTGGACACTGTGGTAGCCGCCGTCGGACAAGGTCCCAATCCCACCGTGCAACGCGCCACGCCCAGGCTGGTCACCAAAGACGGCAAGATCGCCATCGATGCAGGTGGGGAAACCAGCATGACCCACGTGTTCGCTGGTGGCGATGTGGCGCGAGGCGGGTCAACCCTCATTCAGGCGATGCGCGATGGCCGCGCCGCCGCTGAAGCCATCGATCGCGCCCTGCGTGGCAGGCCGGTTTCCGCCGTGGACGCGAATCCAACGGAGCCTGAGATGCGATTCCGTATCATCTCTCGTCGAGAATTGAGCGCCGACATCTTCTCGATAGAAGTTGAGGCCCCTGAAATTGCGCGGCACTGGCGCGCCGGGCAATTTGTAGTGTTGCGTCCCACACGGGAAAGCGAGCGCATTCCGCTGACACTGGTGGATGGCGATGCCGCGGGCGGCACCATCCGTCTTGTCTTCCAAGCCATCGGCAAGACCACGCACGTGCTGGCCTCACTGCGCGCTGGGGACGCGCTCGCTGACCTGCTCGGCCCGCTGGGCACCCCCGCCACAGCCGACTATTTCGGAACAGTGTGGTGCTTGGGCGGCGGCGTCGGGATCGCGGAACTGCTACCGGTCGCGCGCGCACTGCGTAAGAAGGAAAATCACGTCGTAGCGCTCGTGGGTGCGCGCTCCGCCAGTCGAAGGATCCTCCACGAAGAGCTGCTGGACGCGGCAGCTGAAGTGCATTGGGCGACCGACGATGGCTCGGCTGGTTTCCACGGCACCGTCGTCGATTTGATGCGGCACCGCCACGAACACTCCCTACAAGCGCCGTCATTCGCACATGTGATCGGACCGATTCCACTGATGCGCGCTGCAGCAGAGCTGACGCTCCAGTGGGGCGTGCGTACCGTGGCGAGCCTGAATCCGATCATGGTGGATGGAACCGGAATGTGCGGCGGCTGTCGCGTCTCAGTAGCTGGTAAACCGGTCTTTGCCTGCATGGACGGCCCCGAGTTCGACGCGCACCAGGTGGATTTCGAACAGCTCGCGCTGCGCAATCGCGCGTATGTCAGTCAAGAGAAGCTGGTGCTGGAAAGACACCAGTGCCGCGTCGGTGTAACGTAGCGGGATTGCTTAGGCCTCCAGTACGGCCAGGCGCTCTTCCGGCATCCTCCGGTTAGGATTGTCTTCGCGAGAGTAGGAGAAGCTGAGCGGTAATCACCGTTTTTGGGACCGTTCGAAAGTAGTGGATAGTTGAATGGGTGGCGTCACGGCTCCGCTTGACGAATCGATAGAACGCCCCGCATGAACCGCTAGCGTTTCGATTTTCATACCGTACAGTGTGCGAGTCACGCGCGCATCAGCCAAAGCGGTATCACTGCCTGACTAACTATATATGAGTGGGGTTTGTGCGCTACTACATTGCAGGTACTGCGCCGTAACACGCAGTCCATTCCCGGAGCCTTAGCAAACCTGCTTTGTTTGCAACAAACAGGTTGGTCTGCCGGTTGGCAGGTTGACTGCACAAGAGGGTAGCATGAGGGCAGTGTTCCGCAGAATTGTCACGCCCGGAATCTCGGCGCTGTCGCTCTTCCTGTTCACGGCGACTAGCTTGGATTGCCTGGCGCAGCCCTTGGGTTCAGGACGAGCGTCTACCTGCTGCAAGCATGCGCCTTGCAAGAAATCGCCCGGTCAGCCTCCACATTCCTCGTGCAAAATTCAACCGTCTGGTTCGGAAGGGCTTGCGTTGCCTCAATCGCTGGACTGGTCACCCGAGACCGTCCTGCCCGTAGCCGCTCAACGATCCGATCCGCCCAGATGTGAGCGTGTCATCTCTCGTTGGATGACGAAGCATTTGCCCACCGATTCGCCGCCAGACCTGTTTCTCCGGAACTCCTCTTTCCTGATCTAGTCGTTCCTCCCTCAACGTTGACTTGAATCGAAATGCGGGCAAGGTCTGTCCGCTTTTCCAAAACAAACTCACCGCTTGGAGGTGGAGACATGTCTGTTCACGCCGCCGGTGTGGCGGTTCTTGTGTTGGCTGCTGCCCTCGACGCGCAGGAGTTGAAGCTCGAAGGTCTCATCTCGGAGGCCCTCCAATGAAATCCGGAGATTCTTGCGGCTCAGAAGAAGTATGAAGCCGCGCGGCAGCGCCCCTCGCAGGCGGGGAGTTTGCCCGATCCCACGTTTTCGCCGGGTTGGAACAGCAACGGCAACCCTTTGCCAGGAGCGGGCATCGGACGGGAACCGACAAGCAACATAGGATTCTCCGTGACGCAAGAGGTGCTCTATCCCGGTAAGCAGCGGCTCCGAAGCAACCTTGCCCGGAAAGAGGCGGACGTTGAGTTCGAAGATCTGCAACTTGCGCAGCTTGGGGTCATTTCCCGGGTGAAGCAAGCGTTTTTCCGGCTGCAACACAGCTACGCCGCGCGTGATGTGCTGGAAAGAAATCGGCAATTGCTGAAGAATTTACTGTCCGTCACGGAGGTCCGCTACTCCGCCGGAAAGGCCGCACAGCAGGATGTGTTTAAGGCGCAGGTCCAGCTTTCGGTGATCGAGGCCAAGATCTTGCAGCTTGATCGGGAGCGCCGGTTGCGCCAAGCGGAGATCAACAGCCTCTTAAATCGACGTCCCGACACTCCCCTGGGAAAACCGGGCGAGCCTCACGTCAAGCCCGTAACCAAAACCTTAACCGAACTTCAGGCCGCCGCTCGAGAAAGTGCCCCCACGCGCTTGCGGGACCAAAAAATGACCGAGCGAGCTGAGCTTGCCGTGAATCTAGCACGCAAGGATTACTATCCCGACTACGCCCTCACCGCTGGCTATTTCAACCAAGCCGGCATGCCTGCGTTCTACATGTTTCGGGCGGATATTAGAATCCCCCTGTACTTTAAGGGCAAACAACGCGCCGCACTGACCGAACGGACCGAGATGCTGTCGGAGGCGCGCCATACCTACGACGCTACCGGACAGTCGCTCAACTTTCGCATTGCCGACGATTATTCGATGGCAGAGACGTCGCTGCAATTGGCGAACCTGTATTTCAAGACTGTGATGCCGCAGGCGCAGCTCGCAGTCGATTCATCGCTCGCCTCGTATGAGACGGGAACCGTGGATTTCTTGTCCGTGCTGAATAATTACACGGCGGCGCTCGAATACGAAATGGACTACCACGAGGAAATGCTGAATTACCACCTAGCGCTGAGCCGCCTTGAGGAGACAACGGGAGTCAGGTTGATCGAGGGAGGCCACTTATGAAACTGGGCAAGACAATTTTGACCGTTGCCCTGATCGCCGCTGGGTTCGTGGGCGGGTTCGGATACGGGCGCTGGTACGGTCCGCACAACGGCATAAAGCGACAGAGTGGCCGCAAGATTCTTTACTATGTCGATCCTATGCATCCGGGCTACAAGTCCGACAGGCCGGGCGTGGCGCCCGATTGCGGAATGAAACTGCAGCCGGTCTACGCGGACGGCGGCTCACCGGTGAATGTTCCGCATCCGGAAGACCAGGCCGCGCTGCCTATGGGCACGATCCAGATCGCGCCGGAGAAACAGCAATTGATCGGCGTCCGGTTTGGGCAGGTGGAATACACCACTGCCGGCGAAAATCTGCGCGCCGTTGGAAAGGTCGCGATGGATGAGACCCGCGTGGTTCGCGTGCATCCCAAAGTGGAAGGGTGGATCGAGCGCGTCCATGTGGATTTTACCGGCGCGCCCGTGCGTAAAGGGGAGCCGCTTCTCACGCTATACAGCCCCGAGATGCTGGCCAGCGAGAAGGAATACCTGCTCTCTCTGAAAGCGCGCGAGATCATGCGGCAGGGCGCTATTCAGAGCGCGGTCGCCAACAGCGATTCCCTCGTGGAGGCGTCGCGTCGGCGTCTCGAACTCTGGGACCTGAGTAATCCGCAAATCGACGACTTGGAGCGCACCGGAAAACCGATCCACTCGATCACCATCTTCTCGCCCGCGACCGGCTTCGTCACATCGCGTAATTCGTTCCCGAGCCAGCGCGTTACGCCCGAGACGGAATTGTACGCCATCGCCGATCTCAGCCACGTTTGGATCATGGCCGACGTGTTCGAGACCGACATCCCCAAGCTCCGCATCGGCCAAATGGCAACGGTTCGCATGCCGTACCAGTCCGGAGGTGGATTCACGGCGCGAGTGAACTATGTGCAGCCGCAGGTCGATCCACAGACGCGAACCATCAAGCTGCGATTGGAGGTGGCGAATCCCGCGATGCAGCTCAAGCCCGAGATGTTCGTGGACGTGGAGTTCCGGCTCGCTTCCAACCGGCAACTAACCGTTCCGGTGGATGCGGTTCTGGATGCAGGCCAGCGGCAAACGGTGTTCGTCGATCGCGGCAACGGTTACCTGGAACCGCGCCAGGTTCAAGTAGGCGACCGGCTTGGCGACCGGGTTGTGATTTCGGCGGGACTTCAAGCCGGCGAACGCATCGTGACGTCGGCTAGCTTCCTGATCGATTCCGAGAGCCAACTGAAGTCGGCGATCGCCGGCATGGGTGGGCACCAGCACGGAGCGTTACCCAAGGACGGCGGGAAGCAGGCTCCCTCCCCAAGCGGAGGACACGTGCATGATTAACCGCATCATCGAGTTCAGCGGGCGCAACAAGTTCGTAGTGTTCCTATTGGTCGGGGTGGCGGTGGCAACCGGTATTTGGTCCATGCTGCACATGCCGCTCGACGCGATTCCCGACCTGAGCGACACGCAAGTCATCGTGTATTCACGCTGGGACCGCAGCCCCGACATCATGGAGGATCAGGTCACCTACCCTATCGTCACCTCGATGCTGGGCGCGCCGAAGGTGAAAGCGGTACGCGGGTTTTCCGACTTTGGGTATTCGTTCGTCTACATCATCTTCGAGGAAGGAACCGACATCTACTGGGCGCGCTCGCGGACGCTCGAATACCTCTCCGCGGTGTTGCCGCGGCTTCCGCAAGGGGTGAAAGCGGAGATCGGACCCGATGCGACGGGAGTCGGCTGGGTTTATCAATACGCTCTGGTCGATACAACCGGCACGCATAGCCTGGCTGAACTTCGGAGCGTGCAGGATTGGTTTCTCCGTTACCAGTTGCGGGCCGTGCCAGGTGTGGCGGAAGTCGCGCCGCTCGGCGGATTCGTGCGGCAGTATCAGGTCAACGTCGACCCAAACCGGTTGCAGGCGTACAACATTCCCATCATGAAAGTAGTGGAGGCGGTACGCACGGGGAATAGCGATGTTGGCGGGCGTCTGGTCGAGATGTCAGGCGCCGAGTACATGGTGCGCGGGCGGGGTTATGCGAAGTCGACCGACGATATCGAGCGAATCGTACTGGCTGCAAGTTCCAGCGGCGTGCCCATTCGCGTGAAGGACATAGGCCGTGTGGTGCTGGGGCCGGATTTGCGGCGCGGGATCGCCGATTGGAACGGCCATGGCGACACGGTGACCGGCATCATCATCATCCGGCAGGGCGAAAATGCGTTGGACGTCATTGAGCGCGTCAAAGCCAAGCTGCACGAACTCGAACCAGGACTGCCCGCGGGCGTCAGAATCGTCAGCGCCTACGACCGCTCGGAACTCATTCTGCGCTCGATCGACAATCTGAAGCGCACGCTCACCGAGGAGATGATCATCGTTTCGATAGTCATCCTGGTCTTTCTCTGGCACATTCCTAGCGCGATGATTCCTGTCTTCACGATTCCCATCGCGATCGTGATTTCCTTCATTCCGATGCACATGATGGGGCTCTCGTCCAACATCATGTCGCTGGGTGGAATCGCAATCGCCATTGGCGCCATGGTCGACGCGGCGATCGTGGTGGTGGAACAGACGCACAAGAAGCTGGAGGAGTGGGAGAAGACAGGGCGCAAGGAAGATTACCACCGGGTGGTGATCGAGGCGGTGAAAGAGGTCGGCGGGCCTAGTTTCTTTGCCCTTCTGGTGATCGCGGTGTCGTTCCTGCCGGTGCTGACTCTGGAAGCTCAGGAAGGGCGCCTTTTCAAACCTTTGGCTTATACGAAGAATCTGTCCATGATCGTGGCAGCGGTGCTCGCCATCACACTCGATCCGGCAATGCGCTTGGTATTCACGCACATGCAGAATTTCGAATTCCGCCCGCGGTGGCTGGCGCGGGGTGTCAATGCTGTGCTGGTCGGCAAGATTCACTCCGAAGAGAACCATCCGATCAGCCGGATCTTGATTCGCCTGTACGAACCGGTTTGCGCATGGTCGCTGCGCTGGAAGTGGATGGTGATTCTTGGGGGCGGGGTTCTGGTGTTCGCTACGTTTCCCGTCTATATGAAGTTAGGCTCCGAGTTCATGCCGCCGCTCGATGAGGGTGCGTTGCTCTACATGCCGTCCACGCTGCCGGGGATTTCCGTCGCCCAAGCCGTGAGTTTATTGCAGGTTCAGGACCGCATTCTCATGCGCTTCCCGGAGGTACAAAGCGTCCTTGGCAAGGCCGGGCGCGCCGAAACGCCGACCGACCCGGCGCCGCTTTCCATGATGGAAACCACCGTAGTGCTCAAACCCGTCAGCGAGTGGCGGAAGCGCGAGACGTGGTGGACCTCTTGGGCGCCCGATTGGGCGCGCGGAATCTTCCGTCGCTTCACGCCGGATCACGTTTCGACTGAGGAACTCGCGGACCAGATGAACGAGGCGCTGAGAATTCCGGGCACATCGAACGCCTGGACGATGCCCATCAAAAACCGCATCGACATGCTGACTACCGGGGTCCGCACGCCGGTCGGCATCAAGATCTACGGCGCCGATACCGCAGTTCTTGAGCGCATCGGAACGGAGCTCGAAAGTCTTTTGCCAAAAGTTCGGGGCACACGCAATGTATTCGCGGAACGTACCGGTGGCGGCTACTTCCTCGATTTCGACTGGAACCGCGACGAACTGGCGCGCTATGGCCTATCCATTGACGACGTGCAATCGGTAGTGATGTCGGCTGTCGGAGGCGAAGCGGTCACCACGACCGTTGAGGGGCGCGAGCGCTATACGGTGAATGTCCGGTACTTGCGAGATTTTAGAAGCGACGTCAATCGATTGAACCGAGTGCTCGTGCCGGTAATGGGCGGGCAGACCCAGATTCCGGTTTCCCAACTCGCAAAGGTAAAGGTGCGTTCGGGCCCCGCGATGCTGCGTGACGAGAACGGCCTGTTGAGCGGCTATGTGTACGTGGACGTGGCGGGCCGCGATGTGGGGACGTACGTTGCGGAGGCGAAGGAGCAGGTACGTAAAGGAGTCAAGCTTCCCCCGGGCTACTCAATCGCATGGAGCGGACAGTACGAGGCGATGGAGCGCGTGAAGCAGCGGTTGATCGTCATCCTGCCGCTGACGCTGTTCCTGATTGTGATGCTCCTTTACTTGAATACGCGATCCTTGGCCAAGACGCTGATCATTCTGATGGCGGTACCTTTTTCCGCCGTAGGCGCGATCTGGTTTCTGTACGCGCTGGGCTACAACGTCAGCATCGGCGTGTGGGTCGGGCTGATCGCGCTGATGGGCGTTGACGCCGAGACCGGCGTATTCATGTTGCTCTATCTCGATCTCGCCTACGACCAAGCGAAGCGCGACGGGCGGTTGAACAGCCTGCGCGACTTGCAGACCGCCATCATTCACGGCGCGGTAAAGCGCATTCGGCCGAAGTTCATGACCGTGGCGTGCATGTTTATGGGTCTGGCGCCGATCATGTGGTCTGCTGGCGCGGGCGCGGACGTCATGAAGCGCATTGCCGCGCCAATGATCGGCGGCATCGTGACTTCATTCATTTTGGAACTGGTCGCATATCCCGCGATCTACGAGGTGTGGAAATGGCATTTCGAATTGAAACGCGACTTGGTGTGATTGTGGTGTCGGCGGCGCTCGTGGCCGGCGCGCAGGAGGTACGGGTGCGCCACCACCACTGGCACGGCGGCGGAATCGGCGACCTTCGCGTTGGCAACGACGGAATCTCCTTTGCCGAGGGCCAAAAGAAAAGCCACTCGCGGACATGGAAATATGAAGAGATCCAGCAGGTCGAACTGAGCGCCGATACGCTGCGCGTCCTCACGTATGAGGACCAGAAGTGGAAATTCGGGCGCGATCGCGAGTACGTTTTTGATCAACTGCCCAAGGGCTTTGCGCAGACAGTCTATGGGCAATGGCGGGAGCGGCTGGATCAACGGTTCATCGCCGGCCTACCCGACGAGGATGTCGCACCAGTCTGGGAGGTTCCGGCAAAGCTGCTGGGAAGCTTTGATGGTTCCGAGGGCATGATCCGAGTCGGACGAGACCGGATCGTATACCAGACCAAGGAGCCGGAGGAATCCCGCACCTGGCGCTTCGCCGATATCGAGAACATTGTCAGCGCGGGTCCTTTTGATTTCAGCGTCGTAACGCGCGAGCATCACGGAGCCTGGCATGCCGGCTGGCGCGAGTTTCGCTTTCAACTGAAAAGGCCGCTGCCGGAGGAGCGTTACAACGAGCTGTGGCGCCGGCTGAATGCTTCCAGGGAATCGGTGTTCATTCAGAGCTCCGTGCAACCCATAGCGCCCGGCCATTGAGAAGCTCGCCGTCAGAGTTTACCCCATCGATAGCGAGCTACCCGCGTGGATGTAGCCGATCCCGGAACTTCCATCCACGATGCGCATGAGAAGTCATGTTAGCAGGGACCGTAGTCGCTCTAGACCACGGGAATCGAACAGCTCGGTGCACTTTTTCTAATCGGCGCGGGAATCCTGTCGTCGAACACGCTGAAACCAAAGATATCTTTTTATTTGGCGAGCCGACATTGGCGTTGCTGAAGCTTGCTCTTTCTTTCACAGCTTGATTCGCTAAGTTTCCTCGATGTCCGTTCCGAGGAAATTGGCAATGGCATTGGCGCAGCCATCTGAAATACTGCCAACCAGCCATCCGCCGGCCCTTTTTGCGGTCTGGACGTGAAGAGATCAGAGAAAGTCGATTTGGAAGATCCAGCCTGCCGTTGGACTGTCATTGTTGGGCCAGACCAGATGGATGCCTGCATCGCGACTGATCAGCTTATCGTCGTGCATCGCAAGCCCGTGCGGGTCGCAGGAGTTCGGAACAAAGTCTACCGTCTCGAGCACCTTGCGGGTCGCGGCTTCGTAGCTCACCAAACCAGGCCGGCCAGGCCTATTAAAGGAACTCGATCTTGCCCGCCATCTCTTAAGGAGACAACAGATCATAGATCAACACTAGACGCCGGAGCATTTCTCCAATCCGCAGCTGACAATAGGCGACGCCGGTATGTGCCAATCCTTGAGCATGCAGCCGGAGGAAGTCCGCATCGTGCGTGACCAAAACTCGGCCCGCAGCGGTCGCAAAAGAGAGTTGCGCAGCATCGTCGACACCGAGCAGTCCTGATTCGGCTGACGTGATTGAATCAGAGCGGAAAAGCGATTGTCACTCTCGCCTATATCTGGGTCGATGGCTGATGGGCACACGCGCACAAGCCGTCACTCAAATCTCGGCTCAAGTATGCAAATGGACGTCCTGACTGGACGAGCTGGTGTCACTCGAGACCGCGGCAGTTTCATCCTCCCAGGCTCCAAACGGCTAAATCACGCGGGAGGGCATGTTTGGCGATAACGCCGATGTCTTGCCGGCAGAATCAGGATCTCACGGCGGCGGTTACGGAGGAATTGGCGGGAGCGGGAGAATGTCCCGGCGAGAAGGCCAGGAGGAGATCGTATGCACCGAACTGTATCTGAACGCGGCTATTTTCGACGACGGCCTCTGCGTTGGTCCCGACGACTTCGGATTATTCGAGAATCTAACACGGGACCTGGAACGACAGCGCGTCACGGCACAAGAAGTCGTAGAGGCGCTGCGCAACGAGGCATCCCCAGCACGCGATGACAGGAGCCGTTTAATTAGAAGACCTTCGTTTCACTAGCTTGGTCATGGCGAGCAGGCCACTGCTGAGCAACACGAGGGTGCCGGGCTCTGGTACTGGGTTGGTGCCGGGGGGTGGGCCACCCAAGTCGTTAGTGGCCGATATGTCCAAGAATCCATCGCCGGTAAGATTAGCGAATCCCGTTGGATCTAGGGAACCAAGTTGACCGTAGAGGTCTACCGCGGCTACGTTATTGTGACCTCCGCCCAATTCAAAAACGCGAAGGCTTGGCAATGGTTGATGCGTGTTCGGGTTAATCAATCTCTCGTTTGCGGCGTTCGCCAGATAGATGTAATCGGCGTTTTGATCGGCATTCCCCGTATTCGGCGTTAGGCCCATGTCAACATTGCCCGTGAAAGTAAAATCACCGTGGAACGGAACGTGTGCAGATATCGTGAAACCAAAAACAGCGTTTCCCGTCCATAGGCCATTTTCGAACGTTAGGGTCCCGAGTTTGAACTCACTATCCGGGTCGATGTTCTCCGTCTCGGCAGGCTGAAAGCTTAGCTGATTTGTGGGATTACCTGGGACTTGGAAAAAGAGCCGATGGCCAAGTCCATTCGAGTCTAGTGGAAAGTTCGTTGCATGGCCGAAGAAGGCGTCGCAACCAGCATCGGGACAAATCTGCTGGCCTATTGGGGGAGGGCAACCCGAGCAAGCGTTGGGAGGGTTGATGAACATGTAGACGGGATTGGAGCCAGTTACATCGCCGGAGAAAGTCGTGAAGCCCCCGGAAACAAAGGCGGTCACATTCTCTGCTCGGACTGATCCCGTAGCCAAGCCAAAACAGCAGGCAATAAGAACAATACTGAGCCACCGCGAACACTTCCTCACGATTTCCCCTTCCGCAATAACATCCGTCTTTTCATGACGTGCCCGCACAACAATGAAATACGAACTCATTGCTCCCTCCGGCGAACTTTGCTAACATCCGCTCTGGAACGCTAGCGCAAGAAGTCTCAAATGTCTTGGGAAAAACCTAAGAAAATCGTAGGAATGTTCTAGGGGCCAGCAAAGTGTTGAAAGAAGGTTACTTATACGAATTCGGGCCCTTCCGGTTAGATCCTGTGGAACGCCTGCTTCTTCGAGACGGCAAAGCCGTTCCGCTCACTCCAAAGGCTTTTGAACTCCTCCTCCTGCTGGTGGAAAATAGCGGTCACCTGCTCAGAAAAGACGGACTGATGCAGCGTGTCTGGCCGGATGCAATCGTAGAAGAAGTCAATCTTGCACAGAACATCTCGGCGATCCGGCGCGCCCTGTGCGCAATGGGCACAGAAGAGAAGTACATCGAAACTGTGCCGAAGGGCGGCTATCGCTTTACCGCGCCTACCCACAAGGTTCCACGCGAAGGGCCAAGTACGCGGGACCACGACAAACCGGCCGTTGAGCAGGCTGCCGCAGACCAAGAGTACGGACCCCAGAGAGCTTGGGCGCGCGTGCGCCACCGGGCAAACTGGCTCGTGACGATCGCTTTATTGACTTCGGCGGCATTCGGCCTGGGCTTCGATGTGGCCGGATCGCGCGATACCCTCGTCCGTTTCTTCTACCCCCGTCAGATTCATTCCGTCGTCGTGCTCCCTCTCGAGAATCTCTCAGCCGATACTTCACGGGAGTACTTCGCCGAAGGAATGACGGATGCCCTGATTACCGATTTGGCGAGGATTCGGGGGCTGCGGGTGATCTCCCGAACTTCGGCCATGCGATATCGAGGTACTAAGAAATCTTTGGGCGAAATCGCCAGCGAGCTGAAGGTCGATGCAGCTATAGAGGGAACGGTAACGCGCTCCGATGACCGCGTGCGCCTCAACGTTCAGTTGATTGACGCTACTAAGGATCATCACCTGTGGGCTGAAAGCTACGAACGGGATCTTCGTGATGTGCTTTCTCTGCAGAATGAATTAGCCCATGCCATCGCGGTTCAGGTCCGCCACGAGCTCGCGCCGGGAGCCGAGGGCCGGCGGCGCCAAGTGCACCCGGAAGCTTACGAGAATTACCTAAAGGGACGGTTCCGGTGGAACGAGCGCACCGAGGCCGGGTTGCGCGGTGGAATTAAACATTTCCACAAAGCCATCGAGCTGGATCCGGCATATGCGCAGGCCTACGCGGGCCTCGCCGATTCTTACATCATGATGGCGAACTGGGGCTTCATGGCCCCAGCCGAGGCGTACCAGAATGCCGAAGCTGCAGCGCGCAAAGCGTTGCAGCTCGATAACCAACTCGCCGAAGCGCGCGCGTCTCTGGCGTATGCCACGTTTCTATATCGCTGGGATTGGGCCGAGGCGGAAAAACTGTTCCGGAGCGCGATCGAACTCAACCCGAGCTACGCCACCGCACACCATTTCTATAGTGTCTATTTGATGGCGGAGGGAAGACACGCGGAAGCACAGTCGGAAATCAGACGCGCGCAGGAGCTGGATCCACTTTCATTGATCATCAACTCTGTGGTGGGGTGGATCTACTACGAAGGACGCCGTTACGACCAAGCGATTGAGCAGTGCCAGACGACGGTACAAATGGATCCTAGCTACGCGCCGGCTTTGTTGGACCTCGGCACGATCTACTTGAAAACGGGGGAATATCAGAAAGCAATCGCCCAGTTTGAACGGGCCCGGACCTTAGTTGGAGACAAGGGTGTCGTATTGTCCTATCTGGCTCAGGCTCATGCCTTGTCTGGAGACAAGGTGGCAGCCAAGAAGATTTTGCGCTCACTCGAAAGCGTGTCTGGACCCATTTTCGTATCTCCGTGGGACTTTGCACTGATCCACCTCGCTTTGGGCAACAGGGAGAAGTCGCTGTCCTTCTTGGAGCAGGCTGTTGATCAGCATGTCGGCTGGGTGGTCAGATTGGGCGTAGATCCGGCTCTGGATGGCTTGCGTGCCGAGGCACGATTCACGAAATTAGAGCGCCGCGTTGGAGTTCCACGTGCCGGCTAACGCCGGATGAGCGGTCCCGGCAGTCGCGCACGCTAATTGTGAGCCGTAAAGAACTGTTTCAATGCGGAATGACAGGTAGAGTGCTCGGTAGCCGTCCACCGGCTCGTAACCAGTTTGCGCAGAGCGTGCAGCGCGCGCTGCAGATAATGCGCGCCCGCGCCTCAACGCGTCATCGCGGAGAGCACGTATAAGCAGCGAAATCTCGCAACTTCCAAGGAGATTGTGTCCGGACGCGCTTCGGTGACAGCATGAAATCAATCGTGTTCCCCTGAGAATCGAGGGCGCGATATAGATACGTCCCCTGCCCGGCGACCAGGACGTGCGTTTCATCGACCCGCCAGGAGCCGCCGGATCGGCG
>DATLVQ010000795.1:0-2563 GCA_035577325.1 Bryobacteraceae bacterium
ATGCAATCATGGGGGACGGGCCGATCCCGTCATACAAGCAAGTAACCCCATTCCCAGGAACAAGCCATACTCCGATGCCAGCCGGTTTGATCGTGCCTCCATCGGCCTACAAGGAACCGGATCTGTCCAAGGGGTTGATCATCGGCCAAGGAGACCACGGAGTGGCCTACGACCCCAAGACCGCCAAATTCTACCCGACGAAGACAGAAGTCATCGAGGAAGCCCCGCCCAATGCGTATGTCAGAAACCCCGATGCCCCGATCCTGACGGAATCGCCCGAAGAGACAGAGAAAAAGAAGGCTCTTTTGCATGGCGCGATCTTGCGGGCGATGCCGGCCACGATGAAACTGCGGTTGCCGAATCTCGAACACGACTTGGATCTGAAACTGGCGGTGATCCCGTCACCGGCGGGCATGAACTTCGTACGCGTACGCTACGGCCAGCACCAAGGCGAAGAAGACGCCCCGCAGGTCGAACTGTACACCAGCGACCCGGATTTCAACGCCGACGCTCTGAAGGCCGAGATCGTCAAGCAAGCGGAGATGCGGTATCGCCAAGCACGGCCTGCGCTGGCGCCGCGAACGGTCCCGTCCCAAGGTTTCCCTGACCCAAATATGATCCAGATCCAACGCGGCGGTGCGAACGGAACGGATGATGTCGTGCCACGCGAGGACGTTGAAAGTTGGGAAAGGGCCGTCGGTCGCAAAATCGGCAGCAACGTCTAGCCCTAGACGTTAAAGCGTTGCTTTAGCTTTAACTTGTAAACGCATGTAAAACAAGCTATGCTTGCCTCAGCGACACTTCGCGCTGAGGACACTGGCCTGAAGCCAAATTGCATTACAAAAACGACCGGAACGAGCGGCGCAGCGGTCCAGATCGCGACCGATGCCTCGATCATGGTCAATGCGATCTTTATCAAACCCTTTACCGGGGCTGGAGCCTGCTATGTCGGCGTCTCCGGGATCACACCCAGCACCGGCGTCGGCGTTATTGCCGATCTCGTTACCGTTCCCAGTACGTTCTTTATTCAATCGCAGAACGGCACTAATCAACTATGTTTGGCCGACTACTGGGTTGCGGGCACGAATACCTCGGACAAGGTACTAGTAAGCTATTGGATTGCCTAGACATGGCCTATGAACCTGAAATCCACATTGGGCCGCTGGCTGGCAACGCTGGTCGGGCCATTTCTCAGTTCCTGTGAGGGCAAACCCTTGAAACCTGTCTCACTTCTCTGCACAACGGGCGTGAATGGCGCAGCGGCAAGGCTGACAAATGACGCTTCAATCGCGGCAAATGCGATGGCCATTCAGCCATTTTTAGGAACAGGACCGTGGTACGTGTGTAGTTCTGCCGATGCTAATGCCACGACTGGCGTCGGCATTCTGGCAATATTGTTGACTCGCGATTCGGTATTTACAGCGCCTCAATCCCAGAACGGATTAAATCAGCTGGCACTTTGCAACTATTATATCCTTGGAACGGTAACCGGAGATTCAGTCATTGCCAGTTATTGGATTGCGTAATTTACTCTTATTCTTTGCAATGGCCCTGCCTCTGCTGGCGCAGAGCATTTCCTCGACGACGGCCCATCATATCTTCTGGGGCACATCGCTTCCAGCAACGTGCAACCCCCTTACGGGCGATGTCTTCTTCAAGACTAGCGCAATGGTTTCGCCCTACTTTTGCGATTCAACAAATCACTGGACCGTCATGGGAAGCGGTGGAGGCGGCGGAACTCCAGCCTCTCCCAACCTCTCTGTCCAGTTCAACAATGGAGGAGCGTTTGGAGCGGTTCCGAACTGGTTCGGCAACACTGCCCACAAGACAATGAAAATTGCCCTGGTACCGGACCCTACAGTTCCTCCCGCCAGCGTTCTGGCCGGGGCCGGGGCTGGAAATGTAGACAACGGCTCGCATTGCTACACCTATGGATTTCAGACAGCAACAGGAGGAATGACGTACCCATCGACCACCAGTACTGTTACCGTGGCGGATAACACGGTTGACGGGCAGGTGTCGGTAGGTTTTCCGGTTAGCGCGGACACTCGAACCGCCGCGCGCGCTCTGTTCAGGACGAAGGCTGGAGCTGATTGCGGATTAGACGCCAACTTTTTCTTTCTGACCACAATCGGAGATAACACGACGACTGCATTTACCGATAATGTCCCTGATTCCGGTTTGGCTACGTTATCGTCTGTGGGCCTCGTCTTTTATGATTTTGCCAACACGACGGCAACAATGGTTGCGAATAATTCCGAGGTCCCATTTTTGTCGGACAATGGCTTCTTCATTCCGGACGGGTTTTTCGTTGGGAGCACGGCGGGGGTTCCATACATCAGAGCAAATAACGGCTCTGGGCATATACTGGATTCGACGGCACCGGGAAGTGCGGGCGCTCTCACCAATGATGGACTAGGAGGGCTATCCTATCAACCCAGTGGTCAGACTCCCTACACCTTCACCACACTAAAAAGCATGCTGAGTGCGAACGGGCAATCCTGCTACTGCTCAGACTGTACAGTGACTTCAGGAGCGGATAATACGTGTGCTGGATCTGGCG
>DATLVQ010000796.1:0-7598 GCA_035577325.1 Bryobacteraceae bacterium
CGGGTGTGTTCACGGTCGACCGGAACGGCATCGGATCGGGCGCGATTCTCCACGCCAATTACTCGCTGGTGACTTCCGCAAATCCTGCCAAGCGCGGCGAGACTGTGTTGATTTATCTCACCGGACTCGGCGCCGTCAACCCGCCGGTTGCCGATGGAACGGCCGGACTAGGCAACCCGCTGAGCCGGTCCGCGGCGGCGGTCAACGTGCTGATCGGCGGCTTGCCCGCCACGGTTTCCTACTCAGGGCTGGCTCCGCTTTACCCGGGACTCTATCAGCTCAACGTGGTGGTGCCGGCGGATCTGGCGGTCAACGCCACCGGACCCTTCCCGCTGGCCGTGCAGACGGCCGACAGCTTTCACGATCAGGCGGATTTGATCGTCAGCCCGTAACGCCGGGCATCGCAACCGGACCGGACGCGCTGGATCGACCAGACCCACATGGTCCGTCACCGTGCCGAAGACTTCATCACCAGTCCACACGGTTAAAATGGAAATATGTGGGCCCTTGCCACGGTTTTGTTCCTATTGTTCGCTCCTGTTGCGGACTACCAAGGCGAAGGCCTGAAGGCCCTGGAGGCCAAGCATTACGACCAGGCAGTGCAGCTGTTCAAGCAGGCCGTGGAGGCCGATGCGGCTGATTACTCGGCCCATTTTCATCTGGCGCTGGCATTCAGCCTGCTGGGCAAGGATGCCGAGGCCGTTCCCGAATATCTGAAGACACTCGAACTCAAACCAGGCTTGTATCAGGCGGAGCTGAATCTGGGCATCCTGCTGTTGCGCGAGAAGCGAGCCACAGACGCCGTACCGCATCTCGACGCGGCTGCTCAGGCCAAGCCCAAAGAGTTCCGTCCGCAGTGGTATCTGGCGGAAGCGCTGCTGACTGCGGAGGAACCCGCCCAGGCCGAGCCGCACTATCGGGCGGCGGTGGAGATCGATGGCAAGTCGGCGGCGGCGCAGCTCGGGCTGGCACGGGCGCAAGCGCGGCAGAAACGTCTGAGTGAGGCTGCCGAGCACTTTCGGAAGGCCGCGGAACTGGATGCGAGCTTCAGCGATGCCCTGCTGGAACTCGCCGGTCTCTACGAACAGAATCACGAGCCGGCCGAAGCTATCGCCATCTACCAGAAGTTTCCCGACCGGCCGGCTGCCCAGGAACATCTGGGCGAGCTGCTGATCGAAGCCCAGCGGTACAGCGAAGCCATTCCTTACTTGGAAAAGGCCGTCACGCAGAGCGCGACCGCGGCCAACCGGCTGGCGCTGGCCACGGCGTATCAAATGAACAAAGAGCCGCAAAAGGCGCTGGTGCAGCTCGAACACGCGGCCGCGGCGGAGCCCGCGAGTTACGATTTGCGCATGGGCTATGGGCGCGCGCTCCGCGACCAGCGTCAATTCATTCCCGCGGCCAACCAGTTCGCGGCGGCGGCCAAATTGAAACCGGATTCCAAAGAGGCCTGGAACGAGCTGGCGGGCGTGCTTACGCTGGCCGAGCAATATCCGCAGGCCCTGGCCGCGCTTGACCGCGTCCGTGCTCTGGGGCAAGAGATTCCTGGCGATCATTATCTACGGGCTATCATTCTCGATAAACTGCATGATTACAAGCCGGCGCTCGAGAGCTACCGGCAGTTTCTGGCCACGAGCGAAGGCAAGAATCCGGATGAGGAGTTCAAGGCCCGTCAAAGATCGCGGATCATCGAGAGGATATTGAGCAAAAGATGAAGCTTGCCATTTTATTGCTTGCGCCGTTGCTCGTCGCCGGCCAGAAGAGCTCCGGAGATCCGGCGGAGGACCTCGCGCGGCTGCAAGCGGAACCCAATCTGGAAAAACGCGCCCACGCGGCGCTGGATAACGCCGAAGACGCGCTCAAGCAGGCGCGCGATGCGTACACGGGCGGTGACAACGCCGCGGCGGAGTCCCGGTTGGAGGAAGTAGCGCAGTCGGTCGAACTGGCGGACAGTACGTTAAAGCAGACCGGCAAGAACCCCAGCCGGAGCCCGAAACATTTCAAGTATGCGGAACTCCGGACACGCGGGCTGCTGCGCAAGCTCGATGGCTTCCGCGATGACATGAGCATGGCAGACCGGCCCGGGCTCGACCGGGTGATCGCCACGGTTCAGAAAATTCACGATGCCTGGCTCGAAGGCATCATGGGGAAAAAGAAGTGAAACGCGCGATTCTGTTTTTCTGCTTGCTGGGTGCTTCGGTCGCATGGGCCGAGCGCGACTTTCTCACCGCGGATGAGACCGACCAGGTTCGGCTCGTGCAAGAACCGAATGAACGGCTCAAGCTCTATCTCCATTTCGCCAAGCAGAGACTGAATGTGGCGCAGAACATGCTTTCGAAAGAGAAGGCCGGCCGCTCCATTCTGGTACACGATTCGCTCGAAGATCTGGGCCAGATCATAGACGCTATCGATACGGTGGCGGATGACGCCCTGAAGCGCAAACTGGATATCAAAGAAGGCATGGCTGCCATCGCCGCCGGCGAAAGGGAGCTTCTGGAGGGTCTAGAAAAAATTCAAGACAGCCGGCCGAAAGATATCAGCCGCTACGAATTCGCGCTGAAGCAGGCCATCGACACAACGCGGGATTCCCTCGAGCTTTCGCAGGAGGACGTCGGCGCAAGGGCCGCCGCCGTGCAGGCGAAGGAGGAGAGGGAAAAGAAGGACCTCGAATCTCTGATGCAGCCCAAGGATGCCGCCGCCAAGAAGGCGGAAGACAAAAAGTCCGCCCAGGCCGACGGGGCGAAGCGCAAACCGCCGACCCTGTACCGCAAAGGCGAGAAGAAGGAAGAGTAGCGATCCCTGCCCGAAGCAGGTCATACCCCGGGGCGGAAGCTTGGTTCTGTTTGTCTATTCCTTTCTAAAGGATAGTTCCCGAGGCCACGAAGCGAGCCAATCGGAGCGCGGTCGACCATATCAAGCCGCCGGCCAGTATTACGGGCGCAGTCCTCCGGGCGGTTCGGTCCACTCCGGCGGCGAAATAGTACGCGGGTGGTTCTAAGGCGAAAGAAACACTAAAGACCGCGCTTGATCGTCCGATGGTTTTAATAGCCACGTGATGAACCTTCTTTGTATGTCAAGCGGCGCTTCGACCGGCGCGGGGGCGGCATGGCCAGGCGCTATGGAAGGCGTTAACGCCGAGGCCGTAGGCCTGTGGGCGGCGGTCGAGTGCCTGAAGAGTTCGCGCGTCGATGCCGTATTGGTGCGGCTCCCCTTCGATGATTGGACGCCGGAGGACATGCTGGAGCAGATCCAGCGCATCGACTCTGGCACGCCGGTCATCTTCTGCAACACAGAAGGAAACCTGGCAGATGCCGTGCGCCTGACGCGGCTGGGCGCCTTTCATTACATGGCTGCGGGCGATGCGGGCGAGCTCCTTGAAGTGCTGGAGCGGGCCGCGGCACAAAGCCGGTCTCACCGGCTAACATTGGCCGAAGCCGCTGGAGCGAACGAACCCTGGCGAAAATTCCTTGTGGGCGAAAGCCAGCCCATACAACACTTGGCGCGCGTGATCCGGCTGGTAGGCCCCAGGCGCTCGACAGTGCTGATTTCGGGCGAGACCGGCGCAGGCAAAGAAATCGTAGCGCGCGCTATCCACATGGCTAGTGACCGGGCGCCGATGCCGCTGGTGGCGGTCAACTGCACGGCACTGCCGGAAAACCTGTTCGAAGCCGAGCTGTTCGGTCATGTCAAGGGAGCCTTTACAGGCGCCGTTGCGCATCGCGTCGGCCGTTTTGAGCAGGCGCATCGCGGCACGCTGTTTCTGGATGAAATAGGCGATCTGCCGATGGATATCCAAGCTAAGCTTCTACGCGTGCTACAAGAACGCGAATTCCAGCGCATCGGCAGCTCGGAGACGGTGAAAGTGGATGTCCGCGTGATCGCCGCCTCCAATATCGATCTGGCGCAAGCCGTGCGCGAGGGCAAGTTTCGCGAAGACCTCTATTACCGTCTCAACGTCGTACCCTTGCGGGTGCCGGCGCTGCGGGAGCGGCCTTCGGATATTCCATTGCTGGTACATCATCTGATTGAGAAAGTCTGCCGGCAGGAGGGCCTGGCGCCGCGGCGCGTGACGCGCGAAACCCTGGAGCGGCTGGCTTTCTATGCCTGGCCGGGAAACGTCCGGCAACTGGAAAATGCCACGGAAATGGCCATCGCATTGAGCGGCGACCGCGAGACGTTGTATCCGGCCGACTTCGCGCTTCCCCCGCCGCCGCATTTGAGAAACGGGGCCGGAATGACGCTGCCCACGATCTCCCTGCCCGACGAAGGCCTCGATTTCGCAGAACTTGTCGGCAACATGGAGCGCGCCATTCTCGAGCAGGCGCTCCGCAGGACCGGCGGCAATAAGGCGCAGGCGGCGGGGATGCTCCGATTGAAGCGCACGACCCTCTCGGCAAAGTTGAAGAGTCTCGCCCGCTCGGCGTAGTAGCGCGGGTGGTCAATTGATGATGCTCACGTCCGCCGGCCGGTGGTCCAAGCGGCAACGGTAGAGACTTCGCTGCAGAGGCGCTGAGACATCACAGCTTTTTTGTTGTTCTGGCACGTTGTGGGCGTCCGGAACAATGGTGAAACTTCAATAGCATCGCTTCTCGCTGCACGGAGCCGCGGCATCCGATCCTGAATTACCAGCGGAGCCAGTCGGCGGCATTTCTTATCGACCGCGGCGTGTCGTTGCCTCAGCGTGGAAGGTGAATCGACCGACTTAGGGACTCCCGGGCCACCGAGCCTCGCGAGGCCGCCTTGTTCTATAATCGGGAACCGAGTGGCCATCCGATTTACGGCTGTGTCCTTGACCGGGGGCCTGCTGGTACTGGCGGCCGGGCTAGAGCTGCGCGCCGCCGACCCGGTTTCGTTCGCACAGCAAATCCGCCCCATTTTTGAAGCCAGCTGCTGGAAGTGTCATGGCGCGGCCATGCAGCTTTCGCGGCTCGATTTGCGCACCCGTGAGACGGCACTAAAGGGCGGCGAACGGGGTTCTGCGCTCGTGCCCGGCAACGCTCGGGAGAGCCGGCTGTTCCGCCTGGTTTCAGGGGCCGAAAAGCCCGCCATGCCGATGGACGGCACCAAGCTCACTGAAGAGCAAGTTTCCTCCATCAAGAACTGGATCGAGCAGGGAGCGCCCTGGGACAATGCCGGTGCGGATGCAGCATCCGCGCAGGCACCAGCGGCGATCGAGGATGCGCCCATTCCGCCCGAGGCCCGAAAGTATTGGGCGTTTCAGAAACCGGTGCGGCGTCCGGCGCCCCAGGCGCGGAATGTTTCCTGGAGCCGGCACCCGATCGACGCATTCCTGATGAAGTCGATGGAAGAGCGCGGCCTCGCGCCTGCGCCCGAAGCCGACGCGCATACGCTGGTTCGCCGCGCCTATCTCGATCTGACAGGCCTGTTGCCCACGCCAGCCGAAAGCGAAGCCTTCGCGAAGGACGGCTCACCCGATCGATGGGAGCGCCTGATTGAGCGCCTGCTGGCGTCGCCCCATTACGGCGAGCGCTGGGGACGCCACTGGATGGACGTGGCCCGCTATGCCGATTCCAACGGATTCGAGCACGATTTCGACCGGCCCAATGCCTGGCGCTACCGCGACTACGTGATCCGCGCCTTCAACCAGGACAAGCCGTACGACCTGTTCCTGAAAGAGCAGATTGCGGGTGATGAGCTGGAACAAGTCAGCCACGAGAGCCTGATCGCCACGGGTTTTTTACGTTGCCACGCCAAAGTCGGATTCCGCGAGAAGGATAATCCGCAAAACCGGTTCGATTATCTCGACGACATGATCGCGACCATCGGGCGCGGCATCCTGGGCCTGACTGTGCAGTGCGCGCGGTGTCACAACCACAAGTTCGATCCCATTTCGCAAAAAGACTATTACCGGCTCGAAGCGGCCCTATTCGGTTATGTGGAAGTGGACCACGCGCTGGCGTCACCAGCGGAGGCGGCCGCCTACGAAGAGAAAGTTCGCGAGATCGCCGCGCGCATTCAACCATTACGCGACGAAGTGCGGAAGCTCGAGCAGCCTTACCGCGACCGGCTGCTGCCGGAGAAGTACAAAGAATTCCCCGAGAATGTCCAACTCGCCATCCGCACGCCGGAAGCGCAGCGCACGCCCGGCCAGGTACTGCTGGCGGCGCAGGTGATCCGAACTACGGATGTCTCCAGTCACGAAATCGAACGCATCATGAAGCCCGGTGATCTCTCGCGCAAGCGGGCGCTCGATTCGGAGATTACGCGCATCGAGCGAGAGAAGCCGCCGCCGATTCCGGCTGCGATGGGGATCACCGACGGCGACTATCGTTTTACTCCCGACGGCCCGGGCGATGAACCCGAACCCGGAAAAGGAGTGAAGCAGGAGGCTACGGAAGGGACATTTTTGCATCGCGGGCCGACGCGGTACCAGCCGCCGCCGGCGTATTTCCTGTTTCACGGCGATTCGCAGAGCCGCGGACCAGTGATGCAGCCTGGTTTCCTGAGCGTTATCACGTACGGTAATCCACCGACCGAGATGCCGCCGGCGAACGGCCGGACTTCAGGAAGGCGCCGGGCGCTGGCGGAGTGGCTTGTCTCGGCCGACAATCCACTTACGGCGCGTGTAATTGCGAACCGCGTCTGGCACCACCATTTCGGCCGCGGCATCGTTGCCACACTCGACAACTTCGGCAAAATGGGCGAGAATCCCACGCATCCCGAGCTGCTCGACTGGCTAGCGCTCGATTTGATGGATCATGGCTGGAGTCTCAAGCACCTGCACCGGCTCATCATGACCTCGAACGCGTACAAAATGGCATCGCAGTTCGAGAATGCAGTCGATCTGGCCAAGGATCCTGAAAACAATTATCTGTGGCGGTTCCGCATGCAGCGTCTCGATGCCGAAATCGTGCGCGACACAGTGCTGGCCGCGAGCGGCGCTTTGAACCTCGAGATGTACGGACCGCCCGTGTTTCCGAGACTCCAGCCGGAAGTGTTGCACACCATGAACAAAGGGATTTGGGAGCGGGAGGACGACGGGCCGAAAGTGTGGCGGCGTAGCGTGTACGTGTACCGCAAGCGCGGGCTGCCCTTCCCGCTGTTCGAGGTGTTCGATCTGCCGGATCAGAACATCACGTGCAGCCGGCGCAATGTGTCGACGGTCCCGACACAGGCGCTGACGCTGCTGAACGACGATTTCGTGCTCCGGCAGGCGCAGCTTTTCGCGGATCGCATCCGGGAAGCCGCGCCACACGATACCCAAGCGCAGATCCGGGCGGCATATGCAATTGCCCTCAGCCGGCCACCCGCTGACGACGAGATGCGGCTCGCGCTAGACTTCTTGCAGAAACAGAAGCTGGTGGATTTTGCGCACGTCATGCTCAATTTGAACGAATTTATTTACATGCGATGAAGAACCTCCAGTACAGTACAGTAGCTGCCACAGGGAAACGATGAAATCTTTCTGGTCGAGACGCGATTTCCTCTTTCAGGCGGGCGGCGGTGTGAGCGGCGTCGCGCTGGCATGGCTGCTGGATCAGCAGGGCATGCTGGCGGCGGATCGCGCCGTTTCTTCGGGCGCATGTGAGACCAAGCCGTCCGGACCGACTCCGTTTCTTTCCAAGAAGCCGCACTTC
>DATLVQ010000797.1:0-7151 GCA_035577325.1 Bryobacteraceae bacterium
GAAGGGCGCGACCAACGCCAGCTTTACGATCACAGGCATCCAGCAGGGAGTGGAGGATCTATCCGCTGCCGTGGACAACACGTTCGAGACGGCGTATGCACGTGTGCAGGTAATGCAGCCGGCCCTCCTGACTCTCGCGACGGTTTCCGGCGACAAGCAGGTAGTTGGGAATGGTGGTACGATCGCGCAGCCCATCGTCCTGAAGGTCACGGATCAGAACAATCTCGTTTATCCGGGGGCAAGCGTGAATGCTGCGGCAAGCACCGGTGGAACCGTCACACCTCAGACTGCTGTCGCGGATGCTACAGGCCAAGTGACCTTTCAGTGGACGCCGGGCTCGGCGGGGAGCGCGCAGTTGCAAATATTTCTCGCTGGCACGTCGCCGGCACAGGGCGTGGCGATCACGGCATTGCCGCCGACCAGCATCAATGCCGCGGGTGCCGTGAACGCGGCGTCATTCGCCGCCGGGATTACGGCGGGCGGTCTCAGCACTATTTACGGCACGACACTGGCCGGCGGCATGACGCAGCAAGCGGGTCTTCCATGGCCGACTGAATTGGCGAACGTCACTTTGACGGTGAACAACGAACCGGCGAAGCTGCTTTACGTCAGCGACGCGCAGATCAACTTCCTCGCTCCGGCGGATCTGGCGCCTGGCACAGCCACGATTGCCGTCACTACGGGCGCCGGCACTTCCGCAAGCTTGCAAGTGGCCGTGAATCCTATTCAGCCCGGTATCTTCTTCAACCCGGCCACGAACTTTGGGGCCATTTTGGACGCAGGAACGGCCAAGAGTACCGAGCAGCACCCCGCGGCCCGCGGTCAGTTTATCGAAATCTACTGTACGGGCTTAGGCGCGGTACAAAAAAATAGTGATGGCCTGATGGCGACTATAACTCAGCCGCAGGTTTTCATCGGCAACCTGCCGGCCACGGTCAGTTTCAGCGGCTTCGCGGGGCTGTATGGGGGAGGGCTGTATCAGGTGGATGCGCAGATTCCGCAAGGCGCGCCCAGCGGGACGCAGATGCTCACGTTGAGTATCGGCGGCATCATCAGCAACGCGGTGAAAGTCGGCATTCAATAATCCTGTCCACTGAGAACGCGCTACGTTTGTTTGATCCACGCGTGCTTTGGGTCGTCACTCCACGCGCCGTATGTGCGCCCTTCGCCCGCCAGGACCCAGGTGTAGTTGAGCGCATACCCGGGACATGCCACCACGGGATGATAGCCGCGTGGAATCAGCACGGTGTCGCCGTCCTCGACGGCGTATGCGTGATCGAAGCCATCGGTATCGCCGGGAGCTGTGTAGACGCGCATGAACCCGAAACCCTGGCGCGGTTCCACCTGGAAGTAGTAGATCTCTTCCATCGGTACTTCAGACGGCGGCGTGAATCGATCGTGCTTATGCGGCGGGCAACTCGACCATCCGCCTGGTTGGTTCACGGTCTCGCCGGCAATCAAGCGCGCGGCGTCAATGTTGTTGGCGATATGCGTGTACACGGTTCGCGTCCAGTTGTCTTTGCCCACGCGGTTGAGCGCGGCATCGGCCGCGCGAATGAGAACCGGAGAGCCACCGGGTTTGCCCTGCGCGGCCGCGATCGCGACGCGCGCGTCGCCGTTCAGCCGTGTGAGCTTCACGCGCGAGCCGGCCGGAATATAAACCATGTATCCAGGCTCGCGAATCGAAGCGCGCGGCGGGATTTCCGCCGACCAGCGGCCGGATGAGCCTTCCACGTCCACGCGCACAGGGCCGCTATAGAAATCGAATGAGAGCTCGTCGGGGCCGCTGTCGATGGTGTGGCTCGCGAGTTCACCGCCGAGTTGGACGATAGTGAACGAGAGATATTTCAACCCCTCGCCGCGCCGGACAATGGGATAAACTCCGGGCGCTTGGCCAGGCGATTTCACGTGCAGATTCATGGATTCACGCTATCATAGGCGTCTATTCTCATGAGATGCCTGCTTGCCTGGCTGTTATTGCCTGCCGCAGCATTCGCCGCTGAAGACTGGTCGCTCGAAAAACTCTTCACGCGCCCGTTCGCGTGGGGAACCCCGCCTACCGAGATCACGTGGTCGAAACAGGGCCACACTCTAGTATTTTTATGGAACGCCGAAGGAAACCGATTCCGGGATCTCTACGCGTACCACCCGGAAAAACAATCGCTGGTCCGCATCACGAACATGGAGCCGGTGCGCGATGATCTAAACCTGACGGAGGCCGACAAGGACGAGCGTCGCAAGCGGTATCCGATGCCGCCCGACGGCATCGCCCGATTCCACCTGTCGCGCGACGGCAGCCGAGGGACATTCGCGTATCAGGGCGATATCTACGTGGTGGCGACTGGGGGCAATGACACGCCATTCCGGTTGACCAAGACGAAAGCGGTCGAGTCCGCGCCGCAACTCTCGCCCGACGCAGGCAAGATTGCTTATCAGCGCGACGGGCAGCTCTTTGTGCAGGATTTGAAGAGGGGCCAGCTTTGGCAGGCGACTGATATCGAGGAGAAGAACCAGTCGCTAGGAGCCTTCGGATGGTCACCGAATGGCGACTATTTTTTCTATGTCGTGAAAATTGGCGCGCCCAGGCAGCTCGTGTTGCCGAATTATTCAGGACGGGTAGTTACGGCACGCAATTTCGACCGCTCGCTCGCGGGCGATGACGCCCCTGAAAGCAAAATTTTCGTCGTCGCAAGCGGTGGCGGCAAGCCGGTTGAAATGCAATCCGGACCGTGGGGCGCGAAGACGTATTCGGATCCGCCGGTCTGGTCACCGGATTCGAAGTCTCTGCTGCGACGCGTGGTCCATCCGGATTTGAAGAAACAGCAACTGCTGGTGCTCGACCGGGCCACCGGCAAAGTGCATGTCGTGTTCGAACAGTTTGACGCGGCTTGGGTCAACGCGATATCGTTCGGCTGGTCGCCGGATGCGCGTTCTCTCTTCTACACCAGCGACCAGGATGGCCGGGAACACCTGTATACGGTGGCGGCAGAAGGCGGCCCAGCCCGGCAATTGACGCGTGGGGCATGGGAAATACACAAGGACGCGTTGCTCGGCAACGATCCGCAATGGCTGGGCGAGTACATCTACTATCCGTCCACCGAAGCCGGCACAGCCGAGCGGCAGTTTTATCGCATCCGCGCCGATGGCTCTGACAAACAGCGCCTCTCGAAACGCGAAGGCCTCAACTTTGGCACGGTTTCGGAAGACGGCGAATACACCGCCCTGCTGGAGGCGGATCTCAACAATCCACTGGACCTTTACGTCAGCGGCCACCGCGTCACCACATCCCCGCGGTCCGAGTTTGCGCGATATCGCTGGCCTGACACGCGTTTCGTCAGCTTTCCGTCGCGGAAAGATCGAAAGAGCGTGGCCGCCAAAATCCTGCTGCCGCCGGGTTACCGCCCGGAAGACCGAAACCAGAAACCCCGGTCCGCCGTATTGTTTATTCACGGTTCCGGTTATGCGACCAGCGTCTTGAAGCAGTGGGGCAGCTACCAGGACCTGCGCTACGTTTTCAACTGCTACCTGGCAAATAAGGGCTATGTCGTGCTGGATCTGGATTACCGCGGCAGCTCCGGATACGGCCGTGACTGGCGCACGGATGTTTACCTCCACCTGGGTGGGCCGGACCTTGATGACGTGCTCGGCGGCGTGGACTATCTGAAGTCGCTCGGCAATATCGACATGCGGCGCGTCGGCATCTGGGGCGTGAGCTACGGCGGTTTCATGACGAACATGGCGATGTTTCTCACCCCCGACACATTTCGGGCAGGCGCCGGCTGGGCGGCGGTGAACGATTGGGAAAATTACAACGCTTTTTACACGGAAGAGCGGCTGATGAAGCCGCGGCAGAATCCGGAAGCCTACCGGCGCAGCTCGCCGGTTTATTTCTCGGGCTTGCTGAAGAATCCGCTTCTGGTGGTGCACGGCATCGTTGATAATAATGTGATGTTTCAGGACGCGGTCGAGCTGACCGAGAAGCTCATTCAGGAAGGCAAGGATTTCTCCGAGATCTATTATCCGGAAGAGAGCCATGGTTTCGTGCGCGATGAAACGCTGATTGATTCGTTCCGGCGCACGGCGGAGTGGCTGGACCGGAACCTGCAATGAAGGTTTCCCGCGTTTATCCGATTTTGGACACGCGATCCCTCGCGGCGCGAGGCTGCGACCCTGAAACGGCCGCGCGCGCCTGGCTGGATGGCGGCGCGCAAATTCTGCAATTTCGACACAAGCGGCAGTGGGCTCGGCCGGTGTTCGATCAGGCTGAGAGAATCGCGGGCGCCTGCCGTGAGCGCGGCGCGATGTTTGTGATCAATGACCGCGCCGACATGGCAAAGCTGCTGGGGGCGGGTTTGCACGTGGGCCAGGACGATCTCGCGCCTGCCGATGCCCGGCGCTTGTTGGGAGCCGACGCGCTTCTTGGCTACTCGACGCACAATCCACAGCAGCTAGATGCCGCCGTGGCGGAGCCAGTGAGCTATGTCGCCTTCGGCCCGATGTTTCGGACGGACTCGAAGGAGAATCCGGACCCGGTCGTGGGTCTCGACCTGCTGCGCGCATGCCGCGCGCGGTGTGAATTCCCCCTGGTGGCAATCGGAGGCGTCACACGCCAGAACGCCTCCGCTGTATATGCGGCCGGCGCCGATTCGATCGCGGTGATCGGAGACCTGATGCCTGACGACTGCAGCGGCGCCAATATGCGCCGCCGGATGGAGGAATGGCAACAACTGGCACAGATGTAGAAAAGAGCGGCCTGGTCAAAGGTCTGGGCGCGATGGATGCGACCACGCTGGTGGTCGGCTCCATGATCGGCTCGGGCATCTTCATCGTCGCGGCCGATATCGGGCGCCAGGTGAATTCGCCCGGGCTACTACTGATGACGTGGATCGCGACTGCGGCGCTCACGCTGATCGCGGCGCTTGCCTACGGTGAGCTGGCCGCCATGATGCCGCACGCGGGCGGACAGTACGTGTACTTGCGCGAATCGTTCGGGCCGCTCGCAGGATTCCTGTACGGCTGGACGCTTTTCCTGGTCATCCAGACTGGAACTATCGCCGCCGTGGCCGTGGCCTTCGCGAAATTCCTGGGCGTGTTCGTTCCCTGGGTATCGGCCGGCAACCATCTGGTGGGCACGGGCCGGTTCGGCTTGACGACGCAGCAGCTCGTGGCCATTTTTGTGGTGATCGCGCTTACCGCGATCAACGCCCGCGGGATCCGCACCGGCGCCATGGTGCAGAACGTTTTCACGTTTGCTAAAACGGCAGCGCTGCTTGGCCTGGTGGTGCTGGGCTTCGTGGTCGGCCGCACACCCAAGGCAGCCGCGGCCAACTTCGCGGATTTCTGGCGGAACGCCAGTTGGGATTTCCATACCATTCGCGTGGTGGGCGTCGCCATGGTCGGTTCATTGTTTTCCGCCGACGCCTGGAACAATGTCACTTTCACCGGCGCCGAAGTGCGCAATCCGCGGCGCAATCTGCCGCTGGCGCTGGGCTTGGGGGTGGCGATCGTTTCGGCGCTCTACATCGCCACGAATTACATCTATCTGAATGCGCTGCCGCTCGCGGCCATCGAGAATGCGCCCGAGGACCGGGTGGCAACGGCAGCCGCGGCGGTGATGCTGGGGCCGGTGGCCGTGCAGCTGATGGCGGCGGCTATCATGATCTCGGCGTTCGGCTGCGCCAATGGCTTGATTCTAGCGGGCGCGCGCGTCTACTATGCCATGGCGCTCGACGGCCTGTTCTTTCGAAAAGTGGCTGCGCTCCATCCGCGTACGCATGCGCCGGTATTTTCGCTCCGCCTGCAATGCGTGTGGGCGATTCTGCTCACGCTCAGCGGCAGCTACAGCGATCTGCTCGACTATGTTATCTTTGCTGTTCTGCTTTTCTATATCCTCACGATAGCGGGGATCTTCAGGCTCCGCCGCACGCGTCCGGACGCGGAGCGGCCCTATCGTGCGCTCGGCTATCCGGTGCTTCCGGCGACCTATATGGCGGCTGCGGGATTGATTGAAATTCTTTTATTGCTCTATAAGCCCAACTACACGTGGCCGGGTTTGATCATCGTCCTGCTGGGCGTGCCGGTGTATTTCCTGTGGCGCAAGAAAGAGGTGCGGGCGTGAGTTTATTTGCAACAAAGTCCGTTGAGTACATCATGGCCGAGTCGGAGGCCGGCGAGCACAAGCTCAAGCGCACGCTCGGGCCCGGCAGTCTGGTCGCGCTCGGCATCGGCGCCATCATTGGATCGGGATTGTTCTCGCTAACCGGCGTAGCAGCGGCGCTGCACGCCGGCCCGGCCATCGTCATCTCCATGGTCGTAGCCGGCATCGGATGCGCGTTCGCCGGGCTCTGCTATAGCGAATTTTCCTGCATGATTCCCGTTGCCGGCAGCGCCTACACCTACGCCTACACGACTTTGGGCGAGTGGTTGGCGTGGATAATCGGCTGGGACCTAGTGCTCGAATACGCTGTCGGCGCTTCGACCGTTTCGATCAGCTGGTCAGGCTACGTGGTTTCGCTCCTGCACGACTTCGGCATAGATCTCCCGACACAATTGCTGGCCGGCCCGTTTGAAACCCGGATGTTGCCGGACGGCAGGATGATTCAGGGAATGGTGAATTTGCCTGCGGTGATCATCATCTGCGCGATTTCCCTGTTGCTGATCCTGGGCATCAAAGAATCCGCGCGCGCCAACGGCATCATCGTTGCCATCAAGTTGGCGGTCGTCGTGGTATTCATTGCGGTTGGATGGAAGTTCATCCACCCTGAAAACTACACGCCGTTCATCCCGCCAAACCAGGGCGAGTTCGGGAAATTTGGTTTCAGCGGCATCATGATGGGGGCAGGCGTCATCTTTTTCGCGTACATCGGCTTCGATGCCGTTTCCACCGCCGCACAGGAGGCCCGCAACCCGCAGAAGGACATGCCCATCGGCATCATCGGTTCGCTGGCCGTATGCACCATTCTTTACGTGCTGTTCTCATACATCCTCACCGGCATGGTGCATTACAGTAGGCTCAACACCTCGGCCCCGGTGGCGGTTGCGATCGATCAGACCCCGTATGAATGGCTGAAAATCCTGATCAAGTTTGGCATCATTTGCGGATTTACGTCCGTGATGCTGGTGATGCTGCTTGGCCAGAGCCGCGTGTTTTT
>DATLVQ010000798.1:0-8592 GCA_035577325.1 Bryobacteraceae bacterium
AAGTGGGCGCAAAGTATACACCGTTCAGCAACTCTTCAACGGCGAAGCGGTGAAACTGCGGCGTCATCTCCGTCCCGCCGCAGAACACACCCTTGATGCCGATTTTTCTGAGAGATACCTTTTCACACAAGGCTTCGAGCAGCTTGGGCGTAGTAAAAAGGCACTGGATGCTGTCGTGCGCGCGCAGCAGCGTCAGGCCCTGTTCGATGACGTGCTGCTTGTAGCGTTCGGCCGCTTCAACGTCACCCCTCTTAAGCTGCTTGATGACCCAGCGCGGATCCAGATCCACCGTAAAACAGATGCCGCCTCGGTGCTGCGCCAAGTGCTCAACCGCCAGCCGCAATCGTCGCGGGCCGGTTGGGCCGATCATGAGCCAATCCGCTCCACGGGGGAAAAATTCATCCGGCAGCGTGGCGCTGAAGGCCTCGTAGTCGCTGCGGAAATCGTCGATACTGATGCGCGATTTCGGAACGCCGGTTGAGCCCCCTGTTTCGAAGACGAAGACGGGCTTGTCGGCATAAGCGCGCGGCACCCAGCGTCGGACGGGACCGCCGCGCAGCCACTCGTCCTGAAAAAAACCGAACCGGTCGAGATCGTCGTAGCCCCGGATCTCGCTCCGAGGGTCCCATTCGAGGCCCTTAGCGTAATCCAACCAGAAAGGGCAGCCGGTCGCGGGATCGAAATGCCACGAGACAATTTCGCGTACCCAGGCGTCCAAGGCCTGGCGCGCGGATTTAACTTTTGTGTCGAGGCCTGCGGAAATCGTCGGAATCACGGTTTTTTGAGTGTAGCGCAGCCACGCGGGTGGCATGCCCTCCCCTCATATACGATGGGCGGAAAGAAACGTTCCGGGAGAATCTGCGGGAACAAGACCCGTTCCAAACGCCCCGCGCCGGAGTAAAGTTGTTCTGATGCGCACACTCGTATCCGCTTTCACGATTTTCCTCCTCGGGCTGCCGCTCAGCGCGGTCGATTCCTGGCCGCAATTTCGCGGACCTCAATCCACCGGCGTGGCTGACGATGCGGCGCTGCCTGAAACGTGGAGCGCCACGAGCAATGTGGTCTGGAAGGCGGAGATTCCGGGTAGCGGCTGGTCGTCGCCGGTAGTTTGGGGCGACCGCATCTTTCTTACTTCGGTGATCAGCACGGTCGCGCCGGAAACGCCCAAGAAAGGCCTCTACTTCGGGGGGAATCGCGAGGGTATCCCGGCCGGCGAACATCGCTGGATGGTTTACGCCGTCGATTGGAAAACGGGCAAGATCGTCTGGGAGCGCGAAGTGCATCGCGGGTCGCCGCGCAGTTCACATCACCTCAAGAATACGTATGCTTCGGAAACGCCTGTCACCGACGGCGAACGTGTCTATGCGTACTTCGGCAATCTCGGCCTGTTCGTATTCGACATGGACGGCAAGCCGGTCTGGTCCGAGCACTGGGGACCGTTCCGCACGCGCTACGGCTGGGGCACCGCGGCTTCGCCGGTGGTACATAAGGAACGCATTTACGTGGTCAACGATAACGACGATCAGTCGTTTCTCGCCGCGCTCGACAAGCGTACGGGCAAGCAGATCTGGCGCGTCGAGCGCGACGAGGCCAGCAACTGGTCGACGCCGTTCATCTGGGAAAACGGCCAGCGCACGGAAATCATTACTTCAGGCACGCACAAGGTGCGGGCTTACGATCTGGACGGAAAGGTGCTTTGGGAACTGGGCGGGATGTCGTCCATTGTGATCCCGACGCCGTTCGCGCAACACGGGCTGCTCTACCTTGCCTCAGGTTATGTCGGCGACAACGTGCGGCCGGTGTTCGCGGTGCGGCCGTCGGCGCGCGGCGATATCAGCCTTAAGGAAAACGAAACCCGTAACGAACACATTGCGTGGTATCAGCGGCAAGCCGGGCCGTATAATCCGTCGCCTCTGGTTTATGGCGATTTCTATTACACGCTGCTCGACCGCGGCATGTTGACCTGTCACGAGGCGCGCACAGGCCGCGAGATTTATGGAAAGCAGCGCATCGATCCCGAAACGACGGCGTTTACCGCGTCGCCGTGGGCGTATAACGGCAAGATTTTCGCCTTGAGCGAGGATGGCGATACTTTCGTGATGCAGGCCGGGGCCGAATTTAAAGTGCTGGGCAAGAACCCGCTCGGCGAAATGTGCATGGCCACCCCGGCCATCGCGCGCGGCAGCCTCATCATCCGAACGGCTTCGAAACTATATAGAATCGCCAAGGCCGAATAGCGGCGCCGCCTCGATAAAGTGGCGGCGCGGCGCGGCACGCGCTATATTTTCGATAGCCGATGCCGGGTGACGGAAGCCGTTTTCTCTTGGGTTTTGCGATCCTGTTCTGCGCGTGGCCTGCGGCCGCGCAGCCGGCAGAAGACTCCGCACGTTTCTTTGAAATGCGCATTCGGCCCCTGTTCGAAGAGAAGTGCGTCGGCTGTCACAACGACGAAAAGCGCACCAGCGGGCTATCGCTCGAAAGCCGGCAGGGTTTCGCAAGCGGTGGCAACCGCGGGCCGGCGGCCATCGCGGGAAAGCCGGAAGAGAGCCGGATCATCCAGGCTGTGGAGCAGTCGGGCGCGCTCAAAATGCCGCCTGGGGGCAAACTCCGTGCCGGGCAAATCGAAGATCTTCGAAGCTGGGTTCGCGCCGGAATGCCGTGGCCGGAAGCCGCGCCTCCGGCTGCCCGATTAGGGCCAAAGAGCGGCCACTGGGCCTTCAAGGTTCCTGTGCGTCCCCCACTTCCCGAGGTGCGCAACACATCGTGGTCCCGCAATCCCATCGACCGGTTCGTACTCGCGCGCCTCGAGAAGGAAAACCTCACGCCTTCGCCCGAAGCCGATCGCGCCGTGCTGATCCGCCGCCTGAGCCTGGACCTGATCGGGTTGCCGCCCACGCCCGCGGAGATCGACACCTTTCTCGCCGACCGCCGCCCTGACGCCTATGACCGCCTTGTGGACCGCTTGCTGGCCTCGCCGCATTACGGCGAGCGCTGGGGCCGGCACTGGCTGGACGCAGCGCGGTACGCCGACACCAACGGCTTCGGCTACGACAATCCCCGCGTGATGTGGCATTACCGCGACTGGGTAATCGATGCGCTCAACCGCGACATGCCCTTCGACGAGTTCACGATCGAGCAACTGGCGGGTGACTTGCTGCCGCATGCCACGCTCGATCAGAAAATTGCCACCGGCTTCCACCGCAACACCATGATCAATGAGGAAGGCGGGGTGGACCAGGAACAGTACCGCATCGAGGCCCTTTTCGATCGCGTCGCCACCACGGGAACCGTATTTCTGGGCCTGACGATCGGCTGCGCCCAGTGCCACGATCACAAATACGATCCCATCAAGCAGCGGGAGTATTACCAGCTGATGGCGTTCTTCAACAGCCAGGAGGAGCCCAGGATCGAAGTAGTACGCGCGGAAGACGTGGAACGCTACCGCCGTGTCGCCGCCGATTTCCAGGTGGAAAAGCTGAAGGTCGAAAGCGACATCGCGCAATGGAACGCCAGGCTGCCCGATCAGATGGCCGCATGGGAAAAGGGGCTCAGTGGCGAGGCGAGAGGCAAGTTGCCCGGCAATATTCAAGCCATCCTGAAGGTCCCGGTTGGCAGGCGCGAACTGGCGGACGTCAAGGATCTCGAGACGTACTACCGCGAGAATGATGCCGAATATCAGCGGCTGGCCCACACCAGGGAAATCCTGGTAGCTACTCCCAGCCCGCGTAATCCCGATCAATTCACCGCCATGGTGTTCGAAGAGCGCGACAAGCCGCGAACGACGCACGTGCTGATTCGCGGCGATTTCCTGAAGGCGGGCGTGGAAGTCGCACCCGGAACCCCGGTCGTGCTGCCGCCCCTCGAAACGAAAGGTCGGCCAAACCGGCTGGATCTGGCGCGATGGCTCGTAAGCCCTCAAAATCCGCTCACCGCGCGCGTGACCATGAATCGTGTCTGGCAGCATTATTTCGGCCGCGGCCTGGTGAAGACCTCGGAAGATTTCGGCACACAGGGTGAAAGGCCTTCGCATCCGGAGCTGCTCGACTGGCTGGCGACCGAATTCCAGGCCCGGCATTGGAGCCTCAAGGCGATGCACCGCCTGATTGTGACATCAGCCACCTACCGGCAATCCTCCAAGGTGACAGAGGAACTGGAGAATCGCGACCCGGAGAATATTCTGCTGGCACGTGCGCCGCGATATCGGGTGGACGCCGAAATTGTCCGCGATATTGCGCTGGCGGCCTCGGGTTTGTTGAATCCGGAAATCGGCGGCCCCAGCGTGTTTCCGCCGCAGCCGGCGGGCGTAACCGACCTGAGCCGGGGCAACCTGCCTTGGATCGTGGCTACGGGAAAGGACCGGTACCGGCGCGGTCTCTATACGTTCTGGAAGCGGACGTCGCCTTATCCGAGCCTGACGGTTTTCGATGCGCCTACCGCCGACGCCACGACGGTACGCCGTAGCCGTTCGGCGTCCCCTTTGCAGGCCCTGACTACGCTCAATGACGAGCAGTACGTGGAAGCGGCGCAAGCGCTGGCGCGCCGCGTCCTGACGGAAGCTCCGCCCAACGAAGCCGGGCGGCTGCGCTACGCTTTCCGGCTATGCCTGGGCCGGGAGCCGGATGGATTCGAGAAAGACACACTCGCCACAATGCTGCGGAAATCCGGCGCGGAACAAGGCTGGCTGGACGTGGCGCGCGTTCTGCTGAATTTGGATGAAACCATTACGCGTGAATAGCCGATGGATCTCGACCCTGTAAAATTCGCCACGCGCCGCTACTTCCTGCGGGATTGCTGGACCGGTATCGGCGCGGTGGCGCTGGCTTCGCTGCTGAACGGCGATCTCTTCGCCGAAACGCGCGATCCCATGGCGCCGCGGCCGCCGCAATTTCCCGCGCGCGCCAGGCGAGTGATCTTTCTCAACATGTCCGGCGGCCCCAGCCAGCTCGATCTCTTCGATTTCAAGCCCAAGCTAATCGAACTACACGGCAAGCCCATTCCAAAGTCCGTGGTCGGCGACCAGCGCTACGCCTTTATCAAGCCGGAATCGCCGCTGCGGGGCACGGAACGGAAGTTCCAGAAGTATGGACAGTGCGGGATGGAGATCTCCGAGCTGCTGCCGCACACCGCGGCGCACGCCGACGATATCTGCCTCATCAAATCCGTGGTGACGGACCTTTTCAACCACGCGCCGGCCGAGCTTTTCATCAACACAGGCTCTGGCCGTCCGGGGCGGCCGAGCATGGGCAGCTGGGTAACGTACGGGCTGGGCAGCGAAGCCAAGGGGCTGCCGGGTTTCGTCGTGCTGCATTCAACCAGCCGCGGTTGGAACCCCGGGATTCAAGGAGGCGCTTCGTGCTGGTCGAGCGGTTTTATCCCGTCGGCGTATCAGGGAGTGACGCTGCGCAACGCGGGCGATCCGGTGCTGTTCCTCTCGAATCCGGCGGGCGTCACGATGGAGCGGCAGCACGAAACCATCACGGCCATCAACGCGCTCAACCAGCACCGGCTTGGGATCGTGGGCGATCCGGAGATCGCGACGCGTATTGCTGCGTTTGAGACGGCGTATCGTATGCAATCCATCGCGCCCGAAGTCTGCGACATTACGCGCGAGCCCAAGAGCGTTCTCGAAATGTACGGCTGCACGCCGGGCCAGGCGTCGTTCGCCAACAACTGCCTGCTGGCGCGCCGCCTGATTGAAAACGGCGTGCGTTTCGTAAACGTGTACCACAAGGGCTGGGACCATCACGGTACCGATCCCACGCAGGGGCTGATCACGAGCAACCTGGAGCAGATCTGCCGCGAGACGGATCAGCCCTGCGGCGCCCTGATCCAGGATCTGAAACAGCGCGGGCTGCTGGCAGACACGCTGGTCGTGTGGGGCGGCGAGTTTGGGCGCACGCCGATGGGGCAATCGCCGGCGCCGAACCATCCCGACGTCTTTTTGGGCCGCGACCATCATCCCAACGCGTTCACCATCTGGATGGCGGGCGGCGGCGTTAAAGGCGGGCAGAGCATTGGCGCGACCGACGAACTGGGTTTTCACGTCGTGGAGGATCGTGTGCACGTCCACGACCTGCAGGCTACGGTCCTGTACTTATTGGGCCTCGACCACACCAAACTGACGTTTAAATACCAGGGAAGGCAGTTCCGTTTGACGGATGTGAGCGGCGAGGTAGTCAAGAAGGCGCTTGCGTAATCTGGCTACTTCACGTTGAAGCACGCCAGGGTGCGCTCGTTGCGAACATAGAGTTTTCCATCCGCCAGCGCCGGGTATGCGCGTACAACTCCCGGGATCAACTGAGCGCGAGCCAGCGGCTTGAACTCTTTCGGCGACGCAAGTGCGACTACGAGCTCGCCATTTTCGCGGATGAGCAGTAGCCGGTCGCCGGCGAGCGTAACGGTGCCGGCGCCAAAGCCATCGACGTTCCATTGGACTTTGCCTGTCTTGAGCTCGATCGCGCGCAGGCTCTGGCCGTACTCCTGCCGGCCGTGATAACCGTACAGATAGCCGTCGCGATAGACGCTGGTGGCGTAGTGGTTCGACAGTGCGTCGTCTGACGCCCAGATCTGTTTCGCGCTCGAGCCATCGATTTGCACCAGCGTCGCTCCGGTTCCGTAGCTGGCGGACAGGAACACGAGATTCCCGGCGACCACAGGCGCGGCGGCGTTCACCGACGCGTGGCTGCGCGAGCGCCATGGAAAGGTGAAGCGAACTTTGCCGCTGGCGGGATCGATATCCACTAGCGCATTGCGCGTGAAAAATAGCACGTGGCGCATGCCGCCGATAGTCGTGGCGACGGGAGCGGAGTAACCGGCTTCGTCATTCGTTGCCGTCCATAAGACCTTGCCGGTCGTTGTGTCAAACGCGGCGACGCCGGCGCCATTCGGACCTCCGACGTTCATAAGAACGCGATCCCCCTCTACCAGCGGCGAGCAGGCCGCGCCAAAGAATCCCTTCTCCGCGCCAAATTTCTGCTTGAAATCCACGCTCCAGACGCGCTTGCCGGTGGCAAAATCCAGGGCCTGCAGCACCCCTTCCGCGCCAAAAGTGTAAATTTTCTCGCCGGCGACGGCGGGTGTGCCGCGAGGCCCTTCGTCGAAACCGAAGTCGTCGCGGTAGAGCGTGGGATATTCGGCCGCCCAGACGCGCTTGCCGGTGAGCGCATCAAGAGATTCCACAATCGCGCGGTTTTCCAGGCGATGAAACAGAATGACACGGCCGCGGACCACGACTGGAGCGCTGAAACCCTGCCCCACGTCGACCTTCCACAGCAGTGGCGGCCCGGATTTCGCCCAGCCTAAGCCCACCGCCGGACCGGCATAAACACCGTTGCGCGACGGCCCTAAAAATTGCGGCCAATCCTCACCTAGCGCATGATGCCACGTCAGAAGGAGAAGCACGGGAAGAAAACGCATTTGTTGTCAGCTATAGTATAGGAATTCGACTCCCCTAATGCGCGCGATCTATTTGACCCTTTGTGTAACTTTACTGTGGACGACTCATGGCCTGGCGCAATCGGTGCGCGGGTCGGTGGGGGGCACGGTGACGGATGCCTCGCGGAAACCGCTGACCGGCGCGACGATCACGCTGACCGATGACGCGACCAATAAATCGCGGACCGCTGAAGCGGACGCGGGTGGCGATTTTCTGGTCACCGGCGTGCCGCCCGGTAGTTATCAATTGGCCGTAGAAAAGGCCGGGTATCGCAAGTACGTGCTGCCGCTCACGCTGGCGTTGGACCAGGAACTGCGCGTTGATGTGCCGCTGCTGGCCGGAAACCGCACGGAGGCCATCGTAGTTACTGCCACTCGGAGCATGGTCAAGACCGATTCCGCGGCGCTCGGCGCGGTGATCGAAAACCGCAATATCGCCGGGCTGCCGCTGGATGGCCGGAATTTTTACGAACTCGCGCTGCTGGTTCCCGGTGCCGCGCCCGCTGCTCCAGGTTCGGCGGGGTCGGTGCGCGGAGATATCGCGCTAAACATAAACGGCGCGCGCGAGGATGCCAATAATTTCCTGCTCGACGGCATGTACAACGGCGATCCGAAACTCAACACGTTCGGCGTTACGCCGCCGGTGGACGCCATCCAGGAATTCGAAGTGCTGACCAGCGTCTACGACGCGAGCTTCGGGCGCAATGCCGGTGGACAGGTGAACGTGGTGATGAAATCGGGTACCAACACGGTGCACGGAAGCGCTTACGAATTTTTCCGCAACGGTGCCATGGACGCCCGCAATTTCTTTGCGCCCGCGGGCGAATCCAAGCCGCAATATCAGCGCAATCAGTTTGGCGCGTCGCTGGGCGGCCCGCTTCGCAAAAACCGCACGTTCTTTTTCGCCGATTATGAGGGACGTCGTGTGCGGGAAGGCATTACGCAGGTCACCAACGTGCCGACGCTGGCCGAGCGCAAGGGCGATTTCTCGAGCGACCCGCCGGTGATCAACCCATTCACGCAACAGCCCTTTCCTGGAAACAAGATTCCAGACTTCATGCTGAACCCGGTGGGCGCGGCCATTGCGGCGCTTTATCCGGCGCCCAATCGCGCCGTGCCGGGCCAGAACTTTGTTTCATCGCCCACCGAGCGCGACCG
>DATLVQ010000799.1:0-3263 GCA_035577325.1 Bryobacteraceae bacterium
TATCGGATCGACTACAACTGGAGCGATAAGGACCATTTCTTCGCCTCTATCTGGAGGCAGAACACCCAACCGACGCCGCAATGCCAACTCCCTGTACAAATCTGCAATTCGAGCCCCGCAGATCCGGAGGATGCCTGGGTAAGCCGTTTCAATTGGGATCACATCTTCAGTCCAACCCTGTTAAACCATATGGCCTACGGTTATCTGAACCGCAACGAAGGCTACGGCTCAGTCCCGGCCCAGAACCCCGCCGATCTTCCGCAGATTCCTAACGCGGTTGCCTATAATGCTTCTCCGGCCGCCAACTTTTCCGCTAGCGGGATCAGTAATTTTACCGGCTGGGGCAATTCATCAGGTCTAGGCGCCCTGAACAAGTCGACGCGGCCCTCGCATATTGTCAATGATTTGGTTACGTGGGTTCACGGCGCACACGAGATCAAATTTGGGGGTGAGTTCCGGCATCTGGCTGAGGTATTCCGCGTTAACAATAACCAGTCCGGCACGGTGAACTTCACGGACCTGTCCACGGCATTGCCTGGCACGCGCAGTGGCGACCCCTACGCCAGTATGTTGGTCGGCGCGGTCGATAACGGCAACCTGAATGTATACAACGTCAATAAGTATGGCCCGCAGCAACGTGCCTACACCTGGCACATCGGCGACACCTGGAAGATAACTCCTAAGTTGACGGTGAACTACGGTATCCGCTGGGATAGATTCTCGCCCACGTTTGAAACTGGCGACCGGCTGGCTTTCTTTACCTTCGCCCCCAACCCCGACGCTGGAAACCGCCCCGGCAGCTTACAGTATGCCGGCAGCAAGTGGGGAGCTGCCAGCTATGGCAAGCGCTACCCGGAAGATGTATTCAACGCCGGCTTTGGACCCCGATTGGGCGCCGCTTATAGATTGGATGAAAAGACCGTTGTCCGCGCAGGCTATGGCGTTTTTTACACGCAGGCGTTTTACCCCGGCTGGGGCGGCGGCATGAATCTGGACGGCTTCAATCCGGTAGTCAATTTTGGCAATTCGTTGAGTGGTTACGAGCCGGCGTTCTACCTGGATAAGGGCTTTCCGGCCTACAGCACCGCAGCCAATGTGAGCCAGGGAGCCGACAATGGCCACAGCCCACAGTATCGTCCAACCTACGGCAACCACCTTTCGTACACGCAGCAGTGGAATCTAACCGTTGAACGAAAGATTACCAGCAGCGCCTTTGTCAGCGTGGCTTACGTCGGCAACAAAGGCACACATTTGCCTTCCCAGATGCAGCCGCTCAACTATCTCAATCCGTCTCTCCTGACGAGCATGGGGAGCACCGAGCTGAACACGGTTTTCCAGCCGGGACAAACGTCGCTTTTCGGAGTCAACGCCCCGTACGCCGACTGGGCGCAGCAATTGAACAGCGCCGGCGGCTGCGCGCCCACCGTGGCGCAGGCTCTGGTGGCCTACCCGCAGTTCTGCGGCGGGCTCACCGGAGTGAACGAGAACCAGGGCAATTCAATTTACCAGTCACTTCAGGTGAACTTTCAGAAGAACTTCTCGAACGGTCTATACCTGCAGGCAAACTACACCCTGGCAAGACTAACCACGGATGCCTCTTCCACGACGCAATCAATCGCCAACTATGGTGCAATTGGTGCGGTGATCAGCCCCTACCAGGGCAGCCGAAACAAGGCTCTATCGCCTGACGACATTCCGCATACTGTCGGGTTAATGGCTACTTACGATCTGCCCTTTGGCAGCGGGAAAAGGTGGCTGCACAGTACCGGACCTGCCAACTACCTGTTCGGCGGCTGGATACTGGCGAGCAGCATGAAGTTTACTTCCGGTATGCCGTTCTACTTCCGGGCCTCGAACCTTTGCGGCGTTCCCTCGCAGTTCCAGGCCGCATGTATTCCCGGAATCAGCGGCAAGGTGCTGGCGCAATCGTGGGGATCGGTCAATGTGAACCAGCCCATGTTTAACGCCTCGGCGTTCGAAGCGAGTTCACTGTTTGCGAACGGGAACTACCTTGGCACCGGACCGCGCGTCAGCTCCGTTCGCGGCTCGCCGTATCGCGACACGAATCTTTCGATCGCCAAGAAATTCGCCTTCAAAGAGCGGCTCAACATGGAAGTGCGCGCCGAAATTTTCAATCTGTTCAACAATCACTACTTCACCTGCGATGGCGAGGCGTTCGGCGATTGTCTTCCCTTTAACAGCGATCCATCCAGCTCCACTTTCGGAGTCTGGAACGGCACGGTTTCGCAGCCGAGAAACATCCAGCTGGTGGGGCGCATTACCTTCTAAGCTGAGCAGACTTCTGTGGGTCTGTGGAGAGATGGCGAGGGACCGGTCGGGGTTCCTCGCGTCGCCTAACGAGTTTGACCTCGGTGTGACGAGCGTAAATACTCCTCGGCACTACCAAGCCACCGAAATTCCGAATCGAAAGGCCCGCCCGACATTTAGTGTATTCGTGATGTAGCCGAATTCCGGTGTTCCCAGGATGCTGCCCGGTTCGGCGAACTGGGGCGTATTCGTCAGGTTGATGCACTCGGCGCGGAACGTCATGCGCCGGTCGGAGCCGATCGGCCATACTTTCGACAACGAAGCGTTTACGTTCTTGATGCCCCCGCGGCGAAACGTATTCGCGCCCAGGTTGCCTTTCTCGGCTGTCGGCGCCATAAACGCAAACGCGGTGGCCGGCAATATCGCCACCGATGTGTCGGGGTTTCCAATGGTACGGCCCAGGATCGACGCGTCGAGCAGGTTCGGACGGTCGCCGCCGTTGCCATCCACGTTGCCGTACCCTGGGCCGTCCGGTGTGGTGACTGTGAAGGGCGTCCCGTTCTTCAGCAGGACCACTGCCGATGTGGACCATCCCGCGCCCACCTTTCGTGCCCAGCCCTGCCAGCGCTGCGGAGGCAGGTCGTAAGTCGCGCGCGCTACAAAAGAATGCGGCTGGTCAAAAAGGCTGAGCGCTTTGCGGTCCTTGTGCGTTTCGAACTCGGACTGGCTTCGCGCCAGCCGCGAGTCGGCGTCATACGCGGTGTTGGCGTAATCCGCTCCCAGGTCCATGGCTTTGCTGAACCAGTAAGCAGCTTCCATCGTGAAACCGTGCACACGAGGCCCGACCAGGCGCGCGCGCGCGGCATCAAAGGACCCACGCGAGCCATTCAGCACGTAGCGAATCTCGGCGAGGTTAGGCAGTGCGCGGCGCTGGTTGATGGTAGCCGTGGTCTGTGGAATGCCCGGCACGGCGTGCGCGCGGTTCAGGTACCACA
>DATLVQ010000800.1:0-2601 GCA_035577325.1 Bryobacteraceae bacterium
GGAAGCATAGTCGTCTTCCACGTAGCTGGAGCCGAAGCGAAAATCGACTGTGGTTCGGGGACTGGGCATCCACAGAACGTCGATGGCGGCGTTCAGCGCATCCATGATGCCGCCGTTATCCGAGGGCACAGCGATGGTGCCGCCCCAGTTAGGGTTATCCAGGCGCGTCTCGAATTTGCTGAAACGCGCAAACATGCGCCAGTTATCGCTGATGTTGTAATCCACGCGGTCGGAAAAGTTATAGTATTTTTCAAACCACGAGTAAGCTTTTTTGAAGTTGTTCACGCCGGAGAGGTCGTCACCCGGGTTGTTCGGCCCCCACAGGTATCCCATCAGAAGCTTGGCCGCGGGACTGATCCGGTTCTGCGGAATGGTGTTATTGGGAAACGGCATCCGCGTCACCGTATTCGAGTTTGGGTCGAACACCGTGGTGAACGGGTCGAAGATGGTTTGCAAATTTCCTTGCGGCGTCAGCTGGTGAGAGAAATCGCCGTTCTTCTCCGCATCGGTCGGCATGGTCTCGACTTTGCTCGCCGGTTGCAAAACCTTCCACTTCTCGTAGACGAAAAAGTTGAACAGCTTATTCTTGATGATGGGATGGCCGATCGTGCCGCCGAAGATGTTCTCTTTGACAATATTCGGGTCGCGGGTGATACGGTTAGCCAGAGCGTTCAGAGATGGATTGCGGCCAAAGTAGTAGAGCGAACCGTGGTATTCGTTGGTACCCGACTTCTGCGAAAGGTTCAGCGTGCCGCCGGCGCTGAAGCCCATCTCGGAATCCATGGCGTTTTGCTGTACGGCGAGTTCCTGTACGGCGTCCATGGGCAAATTATAAGAGCCGCGCGCGGAGATGTTGAGCGGCGTGCCGTCCAGCAACTGCTCGTTCTTGCCGCCCGTGGCCCCACCGATATCCAGGCCGCCGTTAGACCACATATAAAAAGGGTTGCGATGAGCTACGTCCCAATACTGATTCACCACCGCCGGATTGAGCAAAGCCAGAGTGAAAGGATTTCGTGCCAGCACCGGCAGGTTCTCGAGCATCGTACCCTGTACCGTAGTAGTCATGGTAGAGGTGTTGAACTGCACCGAGCTCACCTCTCCGGTGACATTCACGGTCTCGCTTACTGACCCGACCGCAAGGGTCGCATTCACCGTAACATCTCCGCCGGTCAGCACCGTGACGTTGTCCTGCACAAATCTCGAGAAGCCCGCGGCCTGAACCGCGATGCTGTAGGTTCCGGGCTGAACGAAGTCGAACAAATAGTGCCCGGCAGCATCCACCTGCCTTGTGCTCTCAATGCCAGTGTTCACGTTGCGCAACGTTACTGTGGCGTTGGTTATAGCTGCCTGGCTCGGATCGGCAACAGTTCCCTGCACCCTGCCGCGATACTCCTGCGCGGTGGCAATCCCGGCCACGAGCGCAATCAGTCCAAGTCTCGCAATCACACGGAGACAATGTGAAATCACCCTCTTCTGCATCATTGATCCTTTCGGCCGCCTGTGCCCGCGCCGGCGGCAAAACGCGATTTAGCAGAAACCAATTAATCCCCCTGCTCGCAGCGAAACACGTCGTCATCGTTGACGACTGTTTCTGAAGAAATTTTGGGTATTATCCTGCCCAGGGGCCAATAAGTCAAGCCTTATCAGCAGGATTTGGAACAGGGATATCAAGCACATGTGTCAATCCACACGGACCCGGCGATTTGCTATGCGATTTTCTCCCGGCTAAGGCCAGCCCCTAAGTGTGCACTCATTGGCACGCAAATGATTGACCCTTCTCGGTAACCAAGCTGCCTCTGCCTATCGCCGATGCTTCATGAAGACCGATTCACGCTGCGTCCAAGGATCCTGACCGCTTGAGCATCCGCAACTCATCCTTCTGCCTGCTGCTCTGCGGGTTTTGCATGGTCACATTGCGCGCGCAAAGCGGTTTTGTGAGGTCGGGAAATCAGCCAATCCCGGGCGCTACCGTCACGGCCACCCTGGACGAGCAGAAGTTTGTCACGACGACGGATGCCAATGGGCACTACGCGCTGCCGCCGCTCGCCGAGGGCGCCTGGACGGTGGAAGTCCGGATGTTCGGCTTCGAGCCGGCGAAAAAGACGGTGAACTATGCCAGGACCAAGCAAGCCGACTTCAATCTACAGTTGCGCGAATCGCCCGCCGCCAGCCGTCTGGCGCAGTTCGCCGGCAATCGCGCGAATGGACAGGCAGGCAACCAGATCGATTCGCAAATTCAGAGCGAACTGAGTGCGAACCAGCCGTCCAGCGCGCCATCCGCCGCGCCTTCCGCAACGTCCGGCGGTGGCTCACAGAATAGCAATGAAGCTTTTCTGATCTCCGGAAGTTTGAGCCAGGGTCTGTCGCCGAACGCGCAGGCCGATTCCGGTCCGGGCCAGGGATTTTTCGGCGGCGGCCGCGATGAATTCTCAGCGCAGGCGCAGAACGTTCCCGGATTCGGCGGCGGTGCAGGTGGCCCCGGTGGATTTGGCGGACGCGGCGGTGGTGGCGGATTCGGCGGCGGAGGTTTCGGTGGCGGCCGAGGCGGTCCGGGCGGCACCGGCCGTCGCGGCGACGGCCCGCCACGTGGCAGGCAGTTCG
>DATLVQ010000801.1:0-10027 GCA_035577325.1 Bryobacteraceae bacterium
ACCACCGGAACGTTCCTGCATGGCCGGATTCATATCGGTACCGAAACTCGTCTTGCCGGCGGTCGCGCCGGCGAAACTGCGACTACACATCTGGCCGAACAGCTGGAACGTGCCGGTCTGACTGTCGCCCGGTTCAAAACCGGAACGCCACCGCGGATTGACGGCCGCTCCGTCGACTATTCCGCTCTCGATATTCAGGAGAGCGAGATCGAGCGATTCGACTATTCGTGGTCACACTTCTGGAATGACAAACGCGTTCAGGACGCCATCACTCGGCACCCTGCTCAGATGCCTTGCTGGACGACGTATCTCGAGGCCGAGGGAAAGCGAATCATCAAGGAGAACATCTCGAAGTCGGCAATGTATGGCGGAGCAATCGAATCCCGCGGGCCACGTTACTGCCCTTCGGTCGAAGACAAGATCGTAAAGTTCCCTGACGCCGAGCGACACCAAATCTTCCTGGAGCCCGAGGGACACGATACGTCGGAGCTGTACGTGAATGGACTGTCCACTTCGCTGCCAGCTCCTGTGCAACTCGAGATCCTGAGATCCATTCGCGGATTGGCCGATGTAAGAATGAATCGGGCGGGATATGCTATCGAATACGACTACTATCCGCCCACTCAGCTTGACCCATTCTTGCAGGTCAAGGCTGTTCCGGGTCTGTATTTCGCCGGCCAGATAAACGGAACGACCGGGTACGAGGAAGCAGCGGGACAGGGAATTGTTGCAGGTCTCAACGCAGGTCTCGCGACTCTTTCCAGATCGCCGATCGTGTTGGGTCGAGAGACTTCCTACATCGGCGTCCTTGTCGACGATCTCGTGACTCGTGGGGTGGACGAGCCATACCGGCTCTTCACATCTCGCTCAGAATTCCGACTGACAGTCAGGCAGGACAACGCACTCAGACGTCTCGGAGGCATCGGGAAACGGCTCGGTATTTACTCCGAGCTAGAGGACACGATCATCACCCAGCGACTGGAGCACGAGGATGCCGCATTGCGACTCGCCGAGACGACCAGCATAGGGCCCGAAAAGGCAGCGCCAATTCTTTCCGCGGCTGGTAGCGCTCCGCTAGCGCACTCTGTGAAAATAGTCGACCTAGCGAGACGTCATGATATCCACCTCGGCGAGCTGTTGAAAGCAGCAGACGCGGGAGGCGACATTGACGCCGAAGCACTCGTCACCGCAGATCTCGAGATCAAGTACGCGGGCTACTTCGAGCGCGAGAGAGCGCAGGCTGATCGGATGCGCAGAATGGGGGATTTTGCGCTTGATTCGGATCTGGATTATGCGGACATGCGCTCATTGTCGTTCGAGGCGCGCCAGAAGTTGGGAAATCTCAGGCCTCACTCGCTTGCCCAGGCATCGCGAATCCCTGGTGTGAGTCCAAGCGATTTACAAAACCTCGTTATCGAAATCGAGAGGCGCCGGCGTTTGGCGGCTACGCTGTAACAGGTACACGCGTGGAGCTCCATTCAATTATCAGCACCGCTGAGGCTATCAGGATCCCGCCAATCAGCGTCGACATGCCAAGCCGACTGCCCAACACCACTGCTCCAAGTATTGCCGTGAAGAATGGTTCTACTGTGGCAATGATCGCCGTTCTTACGGGCCCAAGTACCGCGAGGCCTTTGATGAGTGTCGAGAACGCGATGACGGTCGAGACCAGGGCTAACAGGAAAATATTCGACCAGACAGCTGGCCCAGTAGGCAGGATCAGGTCGCTGGAAAAAAGTGCTGCAAACACAAACGAGATTGCTGCGCCTGCTATCAGCAGAAAGGTGGCGAGCAGGGCGGGGATACCTTCCTGCAGGTGCTCGAGTGCAGGCAGATATCCGGAGTAGAGCAAAGCCGAGGCGAGAGCCAGCATCACGCCGATCGGGTTGAGTCTTTCCGTGGGTGTTCCGACCATGATTGTCACGCCCGCCAGGGCTAGCACCAGAGCAGACACGCGAATCGGAGTCAGCTTTTCGGTTCCTCGAATCGCCGCGACCATCGCTACCCAGGCCGGGTAGGTATAAAACAAGAACGCGAGAGGTCCAACCGGTATATAGTCGAGCGCGTGCAGGCTCAGATAGGTGATCAGCGCCTGACCGACTCCACCTATCAGCATGAGCTGGAGGATTCTCTGTTTTCGGATTGTGGCGATTTGTCTCCTCTGCACCACCAATCCGAGAAACACTGCCCCCAGCACATAGCGCCAAGCCATTACGGTGAGAAGATGAACACCGGCGCTCGTCGTCAGTACTGTAAGGACAGAAATGGAACCGAAACTGAGCGCCGATATCACAATCAGTATCGTGGCGCGGCCGATCGAAGTGTCCGGGGAATTCATCGACCGAATGTAGCTTTACCCGATATTCCGGGCCATTTTTTGAACGCTCACTCACGCCCGAACCAATGCGTTCCAAATGACTACTCCCACGCTCACCGGACAACCAGCACAGGCCGCTTTGCCCGCGCAGGAAGAATTCAAGGACCTCGGGTTCGGCGCGGAGGTAGCGAGAGGCACACACCGTCGCCTGCTGAATCGGAATGGGGGATTCAATGTAGTCCTCGATGGACTCAACCCACTTTCTTCTCTAAGCCTATATCACTGGCTGCTTACGATTTCGTGGCCGCAGTTTCTTGCCTTCATCGTCGCCTGCTACATAGGAGTCAACGCTCTCTTCGCGTTTGCTTTTCTCCTCTGCGGCCCAGACGCGCTTCAATCGATTGTGGGAAGTTTCACGGGACCCCCTTTTTACCGGGCATTTTTTTTCAGCGTCGACTCGTTTGCTACAATCGGCTACGGCAACATTATCCCAGTTGGAGTTGCAGCGAACCTTCTGGTTACAATCGAAGCGCTGCTGAACATCGTCGGTGTCGCACTTGCGACAGGGGTGATTTTCGCCCGGTTCTCTCGACCTTCGTCGAGAATTATCTACAGCCGGAATGCGATCGTAGCGCCCTATCGCGGCATGACCGGGCTCGAATTCCGAATTGCCAATGGAAGACGCAGCCAGCTGATCGATGTTCAGGTCCAGGCGATTCTGACCAAAATCGAGCGGGTCGGCGGATCCACCTTGCGGAAATTCTACGAGTTGAGCCTAGAGCGAAACCGTGTGGTGTTTTTCCCTCTGAGTTGGACAGTGGTTCATCCCATCGATTCGCAGAGTCCACTATGGGGTTTAACGCAGAAAGATCTAGTTGACGGCGATGCGGAGCTTCTGGTTCTACTGATCGCGACAGACGAAACGGTTTCTCAGACAGTTCACTCGAGATCCTCGTATCAGGCCGATGAAATCGTGTGGGGTGTGAAATTCGCGAACATGTTCATGCGCTCTGAGACAGAGGGGATTGTTGGAATGAACCTCAGCCAGATTCACGATATCGAACCGGCCGCGCTGCCTGTCGCGTCCGGCGTGCAAGGTTTCCAAGCCCGAACGTCTTAGGTACGTACGCTTCTTTGTACCTCAATCTCAAGGAATCTGACATGAAAATCAGCTTCGTGCGACTTTTAGCGATGCTTTTAGCACCAGTAACGGCACATAGTCAGGACAGCAGAGCGACAATTGACGAGTTTCCCCAGATCTCAGTAACTGGGCGAGGCGAAATCAAGGTCTCGCCGGACAGGGCGACTATCCAAGTGAGCGTTCAGACCAGGGAAACGACCGCTGCTGCTGCCGCTGCTGAGAATGCTACAAAGCAGCAATCTGTTCTGACCGCTCTACGTGGGCTTGGACTTGGGAACGACCAGCTGTCCACCATCAACTACAACGTCTACCCAGAACAGAGATACGAGCAGGGAAAGGAACCCATGATCGTAGCGTACAACGTCACGAACACGATTTTGGTAGATGTCAGGAAGTTGACTCAGGTGGGGCCGGTCATCGATGCGGCGCTATCCCATGGTGCCAATATGATCACATCGCTTCAGTTCTATGCATCGAACACCGAGGCTGCCCGGAGGAGCGCAATCGCGACTGCAATTGAAAAGGCACGTGCCGATGCGGAGGCCGCGGCACTCGCCGCCCATGGATCGCTCGGCGGTTTGCTCGAGATCAATATCGGAGCTTACTCGCCTCCACCTCCACGCCCGATGATGATGCTCCGTGCTGCCACCGCCGGAGTTGCCCAGGCAGATACACCGATCAACCCCGGTGAGGAAACGCTGTCTGTTGAGGTAAGTACCCGCTGGAGATTTATCGCGGGCAGATGACCTATTTCCACGTGGAACACTTTGATTTTGGTTCCACGTGGAAACCCCTCCTGCCGGCGGGTAGATTAGGCTTTGAACCCTCACCGGCTTATAGTGGCGCGAATAATCGCAATAGCAAATCAGAAAGGCGGAGTCGGCAAAACGACCACAGCGGTAAACCTCGCCGCAAGCCTGGCTGCTGCCGAACAGCGCACCCTGCTCATAGATGCAGACCCCCAAGGCAACGCTACAAGCGGGGTCGGGCTTCGGAGTGAAAACGTTCCACTCTCGCTCTATGATGTTCTGGTAGGAAACTCCGACCTTGGATCCTCACGGCAATCGGCTGTCCAGTTCGATAAACTGGATGTTGTCGGTGCAACTCCAGATTTGGCCGCGGCAGAAGTAGAGCTCGTTGATAAGAGCGACCGTGACCATGTCATGCGTGGGGCAGTGCAGTCACTCAGAGACGAGTACGATTACGTCATCATCGATTGTCCTCCATCCCTCGGGCTGATCACCATCAACATGTTGGTCGCAGCGGATGCTTTGTTGATCCCGCTTCAGTGCGAGTACTACGCTCTCGAGGGACTTTCACAGCTCCTCAATACCGTTCATCGAGTTCAACACAGTGCCAACGAAGAGCTCGCGATCGACGGCGTTCTGCTCACCATGTACGACTCCCGCCTCAATCTTTCCAAACAAGTCGCTGAAGACGCGAGAGAATATTTCGGGCCGAAAGTATTCAAGAATGTCGTCCCGAGAAACGTTCGATTGGCCGAGGCGCCTAGTTTTGGCAAGCCGATCATTCTTTACGATGTCGCCTCCGTCGGCGCACAAGCCTACATGAACGTCGCCAAGGAATTGATTGAACGAACCGCGCAAGGAGATGACGGTGGCCACTGAGAAGACACCCCGCCGACTCGGCCGAGGTCTGGAGGCACTCCTGGGGAGCGCCACCGGACTCTCATCAAGCGATGACGGTGCACTAAAGTCCATTCCGATCGCGCAGGTTTCCCAAAACCCGTTCCAGCCTCGCCACGAGTTCAATGCCGATGATCTCGCTGAACTTCAGGAAAGCCTCAAGGCGAGTGGACTTCTCCAGCCGATAACCGTGCGCCGGCGACCTGGCAAAGATGGTTTCGAGCTCATCGCCGGCGAACGCCGGTTGAGGGCAGCGACGAAACTCGGTTGGAAAGAGATTCCCGCGATCATTAAGGAAATCGACGACAGGACCGTGCTTACATTCGCGCTCATCGAGAACCTCCAGCGAACGGATCTGAATCCGATCGAAGAAGGAGAGGGATATCACCGGTTGTCACGCGAGTTCGGTCTGACTCAACAGCAAATCGCTGAGACGGTCGGAAAAGATCGCACGACGATAGCAAACATGCTTCGGCTCCTTCAGCTCCCTGAGCCGGTACGAAAGCTTCTCCAGGAAGGCCACCTCACCATGGGGCACGCCAAGGTCCTGCTCGGCCTCGAGGATTCGGATAAGATCACGAGCTTGGCTCGCGAAATCGTCAAAGACGGTCTCACCGTGCGCGAGATAGAGCAGCGCCTTCGCGAGCTCGTTGGTGCACGAACCGGGAAAAAAGTAGGACGCCCCAAAGCTGCAGATCGGCAATCGCCGGAGCTGAAGCGAATCGAAGATCGGCTACGCCGCTTTCTTCAAACTGACGCTGCGATCAAGGTCGGGTCTCGCAATCGAGGGACCCTGACAATTCAGTTTTACTCGGCCGATGATCTTGAGAGATTGCTGGATCTTCTCGGAGTTCCTGACTAATCAACAGAGTTATTAACCTTTGCGTTAACTGGTTGATGTATAAGGGTTTAGCATAGCTTTGAGCTGGTGGACAACTTGGTTCTCCACACAAATATGCACCCATTTCTATGACAACAGTCCATGAGATCACGGATTACGCGGACGAGCTCTTACAGAGCAAAATCACACCCGATTACCCCAATGCTCTGAACGGTCTTCAGTTCGAGAACCGTTCGGGCATTAGGGGTATTGCTGCGGCCGTCGATTTTTCGAGTCGGGCAATAAAGGAAGCCATCACGAAGAACGCAAATCTCCTTGTGGTCCATCATGGAATGTTTTGGGAGGGATCCAACCACCTGACCGGCCCGATGTACAACAGGCTGCGGCTGCTGCTGGAAAACGATATCGCTGTCTATTCATCGCATTTGCCGCTCGATCGGCATTCGACGCTTGGCAACAACGCCCTGCTTACACGACAGTTGGGACTCGAGCCCAGCGGGAGTTTCGCTCGATTCGAAGGCATCTCCATCGGTGTGAGCGGAGAGAGCGATATCGAGACTACCGTCCTAGCTGAGCGGGCTCGAAGCTTTGCGAAGAGTTACGACGGTGAGTTGCGCACCACACCCTTTGGAAAAACTCAGCGAACGAAGCGATGGGCGATCTGCAGTGGGGCCGGAGCATCAACTGAAACGCTCACAGAAGCACGTGAGATGAAAATCGACACTCTCGTCGTCGGTGAAGGACCGCATTGGACGGCCGTCTACGCGGAGGAGAACGACCTCACGATCCTTTACGTGGGGCACTATGCAACCGAGACTCTCGGAGTTCGCGCGCTAGCGGATCACCTTGGAGAGAGATTCGCGCTTCCTTCTTTTTTCGTGAACGCACCCACAGGTCTCTAGCGATCATCTCGCGCAGTCACTTAGAGTGGCGATCAGCAATCCGTGTATGCACTTCTCCAGGTAGAGCGCCATTCTCCCGGACCAGTGCGTTCGATCAGTCCAAACTTGCCACCGTCGTCGTATTCGATATCGACGACCACTGCAGGACGTCTTGCTGAGCCAATCAACACTGCTGCCAGGATTTCGGTGACTTGCGTGGATTCCTCGGCGCCTGCGGTCCTGTTGTAGTAGCCAACCCTAAATCTGCCGGTCGAACGTGCCGCTCTTTCGCCCACTATGAGCAGATGCTCCAGCCTTGGGTTCGCTTCTTCATTCACACTTCGAACCACATCGGCAATCACGACCTCGACGGAATCGAGACGAAACGTGTATGCGGAACGAACTCTGAACGGAAGTCCTTTGAAGGTAGGATCGGCTGTGATTGGCAATATTGCGGCAGTTTGCGCCAGAGCCACTGCAAGCGCGGCTGAGTCGGCAGTTGGCATCGCCTCGATCGAATCGAGGGCGATAGAGCGAACGTGGCCCGATGCAAAGCCGACCCTCCAGTTCGAACGACTCGACTTCAGCCTGGCCAGAGGCCACGAGTAGCAGTTCTGCTTCGTATTAGCTGTTCGTGGAATGGAGAGTGCTGCAACGGGCGACCCCGCCACTCCACCTCGACCAAAAAGATCGAAGGTGAGACCGGAAAGTGGTGGGCTGGTATCCTGGAGAGCCGCAATCGTGCTGTCAGTTGCTTCCGGAACTACAACGGCTACACTATCGCCGTTACCGCCAACAGAAACAATCATCAAAGGTCCGGCATCCACATTCCAATTCGTATTCGCGGAAGGGCTGCCGGGATAAACTGGCGGGAGCGATGCTCCAGCCGAGTCGATTTGTCCTCGACCCCTGTCTCGACATGCGCAGATGCCGAGAGCCAGCAGAACCGAGAACGTGCGACAAGCCGTACGAAGCATCATGCAAGATAATTTGTCGTCGACTTCCGACAGCGTCGAGAGTACGTATTGCTTGCTACGTCACGATACGTATTTGAGCCCATAACCGATCGGTGTAGAGTACACGCGTGAGACCCGCTACCAGAGGCTCATAAATGGAATCGGTAAGAATGGATTCAATCAGCAATACGGAAGACGATGCCGACGTCATTCTCGCGGTGACCTCGGGCGGCGATTTCAATCCGCCACTCGCACCATTCAGAGAGCGAGTGAGCTGGGCTCTCTACGATTTCGCAAATACGGTGTTCTCGATGAATATCGCCACGCTTTACTTTGCCGCGTGGCTTGTGGCCGACCTTGGACACTCGAACACGCTCTATGCGGTTGTGAATGGAATCGCGTCTGCGCTTGTAGTTGTATCGATTCCCGTCTTTGGAGCAATCTCTGACGGTACACAGCGAAGAAAGCCCTGGGTGGTAGGCTTCACGCTGATCGCGTGTTTCTCCACGATCGTTATGGCAATCCTTGGGCAGACTGGTTTGCCGCTGATCGGAGAAGGCGTGACGGGATCTGGGTTTCGTCTTCCGATATCGCCAGGCATCGCTCTTTTCGGAGTACTCGCGGCTTTTACGCTCGCGAACTACGCTTATCAGGGAGCGCAGCCATTCTACAACGCAATGATGCCGGAGTTGGTTCCCGTTGATCACCGTGGCCGTCTTTCGGGAATGGGGGCGGCGCTGGGATATGTGGGCTCGATCACGGGGGTCTTGCTCACCTTTCCCTTTTTCACAGGCCAAATGCCGATACTTGGAGCCATTCCAGGCCGAGTTATCGAGGTCCTGAGAAACGTTGTCCCGTTCACAACGCATGGCGGTCGCGTTTCGACATTCGTGCCCACTGCACTTCTCTTTTTTCTATTCTCACTACCGTTATTTCTTTTCTGTCGTGATCACAATGTGATCCATGGAAAGAAGCGTATTGCCTGGCGTGAAGCGTTCCTCGATGTCAGAAACACTCTGGACGAGGCAAAAAAGTATCCGGGCGCGTTGAGGTTCATCCTGACGTCCTTCCTGTATCAGGACGCGATGGGAACGATCATCGCCAACATGGCACTATACGCGATTTTCGCGATGGGATTTGTTAAAGGTTCCGAGGCGACGTTGTTCGTGATTCTTACAGTCCCTGCTGTTATCGGCGCCTATGCGATCGGAAGACTGGTAGATCGTTTTGGACCCAAGAGAACGCTCTCCTGGGTCATCGGTTGCTGGATCCTGCTTCTCATCTCGATGATCATCGTTCCAACCAGGGGCGCGTTCTGGATCGTAGGTGCTTGCATTGGACTGATCTACGGAGGTGTTGCGACAGCGGAACGCCCTCTGCTGCTAAGTCTTGTTCCAGATGTCGAGGCAGGGCGTTTCTTCAGCCTCATGGTTCTGTCTTCCCGAGCTGCAGCTGTAGTGGGGCCATTCATATGGGCTTTCGCGGTGGATGGACTCACACCATCCATGGGAGTCGGATTCGCTTACCGAGCCGGAGTACTGACAGTTGCGATCGGCATGGCGCTCGCGCTTTGGATGCTACGAGGCGTTCCCGATAATTTCATCCGAACGGCTCCTTCCCGATGATCTACACCGCATTGAGGTGGGTGAACGGAATAGCACTTCACTGGTTTTACCGCGACATCCCGGTAACGGGTCGAAACAACGTGCCGGTTGATGCTCCCCTCCTCATTGCCGTAAACCATCAGAATGCGCTGGTCGATTCGCTGATTGTGGGGTGGGTCATACCTCGCCGGATTACGATGACCGCCAAGGCAACACTCACCGACAATCCCTTAGTTGCCTCGCTCTTCAAAATGGTCGGAGTCGTACCCCTTCGCCGGATTAGTGACGAAGCTCGCAAATCAACCGGAGTTCCGGTCGATCGCTTTCGCAACACAGAGGCCTTTCGGGAGATTCTCGACCTTCTCGAGAGACATGGAGCCGTCCTCATTTTCCCCGAGGGGAAGAGTCATAATCAGATTGGCCTCGAGCCGCTCAGATCAGGAATGGCGAGGCTCGCCCTTCAGGCCCGGGATGAACGTTCGATCGCAGGAGTGAAGATTCTCCCGGTCGGACTCGTATTCGAGGATAAGGGGGTGCCAGGGACGATTGCGGGCGTCAACATCGGGGAGGCTATCGAAGTGGACTCGTGGCCTAACGCTGATCACGCGGCGTTGACAGAGGAGATCGCAATACGACTTCGG